>NZ_JBFNXI010000069.1:0-10402 GCF_040812445.1 Lentibacillus sp. L22
GGTTGTCGGTTCAACTACCATTATACAAGATTTGGGGAGGTACTTCCTTTTTTATGTCTCAAAGTCGTTGGGGCACAAGGGCTAGGAATTATGAAATTCACTCAAATAATAACAATAACGGAATCCATAAGTGTCTTTTTTTAACCATACTAGGACCCCCTCCTCCTTCAAATTGTTTTACAATCTAGCCCAATTGAAGCACAATCTTATCCTGTGAATGTACCTGGTTAATTTATTCTTCAATTTTTCTTTTGGATGCTGAAAAAGCAGTAATAACACTAGCTAAAATAACAAAAATAAGCATCCCGAAGCTAACAACACCAATACCCATTCCTACCCAGGAACCAACAATGTATGATGTTATAAATAATGCCACAGAGGCATTAAGCAAATCAGCAGTGTTATTTTATTGGTCAGTTTTAACTTCTTCCGAATGGTACAACAACATTCCATAATTATCGCATCCAAAAACTAAAGAAAATACTCACAATAAAGTAATATAACGCTAAGATTGATAAAGAATCTGTAATCACAATCCACAGATCGTTATCTTGAATAATAAATCGCCATAAGAAAGCACTGATCATGAAAATTATTGGTATCAGTAGAAAGAATCCTGAAAAGTATAGCTTTACCTTTGTCATTTTATCTCCTCCCTGTTCAGTTAAATAGCCCTATTCAATCAACGGCTGATTCAATAACTGCACCCAATAATTGAATAGGGAATCCGTTCATTTTGCGATTAATCATCTAATTCTTTGTTTTTCATAGTGGATCGCTTTAAGGAAAATAAATCAAAAAGGAAATATAAGATTGTAAAGATTACTGAGGGAACAATCAAGTCTAATCCCTCAACATAGCTAGTTGGAATTCCCTTAACGATCAAGAAAATAATAAAAAATATAATACCGACCAACAAAGAACGCTTAATAACAATACGACGCTCTTTTTTATAATCTTGCTTATTTGATACTTCTGTATGTTCTATTCCCGAAAAAATATAACGAAAATATGCGTAAGCCATCATAAGAAATGGGACAATCATTATCAAAAGATCTGCATCCAAGTGTGAGAAGTTTAAAATATATTTTATCAAACCAAACAATAATAAGATCACTACCGTTAGGAATGTGGTTTCGGCCATAAAGTAAAGTATTCGTGTTCGTTTGTACTCATCTTCCGGTAAAAAAGCATTTAAAAATGAATGTATCATTTAGTCACCTTCCCAAAATAAATCATCTAACGTTTTGTTTAACTCTTTAGCAATGGCAATACATAAATTTAAACTAGGATTATATACTCCTTTTTCAATCAACCCGACAGTTTGCCTTGTAGCATTTACTCGTTTTGCAAGCTGTGCCTGAGTTAGATCCTTTTCAATTCTGGCTAACTTCATTTTACTAACCATATTTTCACCTACGTTATGTAAACTTTATATTGCATAATGTTATTTTTATTTTACATCATTAATCACCAAAAAACAACCATAAGCCGAATTTCTTTTAATGAAATTCGGCTTTATGGTTGCCCTATTCGTGTGACAATTCCGTAATAACTTTATTCTATAATCTGCCCCTTATGCTTTCATTACAACGCGCATTTACCTGAATAATAGGTCAAAACTGCTACTAGGCCAGCTACGTTACCGCCTATGCCAATTTTTAGTAAAAGTTTTGCGGCTTCTTTCCACGCTTTCTTTTTTAAATAACCCCACAAACCTCCAGTAAGAGCTGCTTCAATAAGGGCTACTCCGAAATGGTCTTTTAAAGCATCTATCATACAACTTTTCCAGGACTGGGTGGCTGCTAATTCGATAGATTTAGGATCATTACCTAGCTCTGAAGATTCAATTTCCTTCCGAAGCTTTTCGAGTTCTTCTACTTCACCAAATCTATCCTCCAATTTATCAAAATCAAACCCTACCACATCATTTTCCAAATAAATTGCAGCTTCTTCCATCACAAATTCAATATCTTTTGCTATCTTATCTACCTTTTTATTTTCTTCACTCATTGTTAGTTCCTCCTAATTTTTATTTCTAATCGCGCGATTAGTAAAGGCAGCACCCGGACTCGAACCGAAAAATAAGTTCTTGTAGACCTTTTCCTTAACTCTTTGGTTATGCCACCATGTCGACTGTTAGATAAAGAGAGATTGCTAGCCCAAAAAACAACCACTTTTTAAAACTTTTTATTTAAACTCTCCAACACACCATTTGCGATGGCTAAACTTAAACCCTCTTTAAAAGAAGACTGCTTTAAATACTGTGTATCCATCGCGGAATCCAAAAATAAGTTTTCCAGTAGAATTGCAGGCATTGTGGTTACCCGTAGGACTGCAAAATCAGCTTCTTTTTTCCTCTTTTTTGTAGCCCATGGGTAGCATAAGATCCCATGATAGCTGCGTGTATTTTATCCTGGATGGATCCGGTTTTAGTGTTACGCAACCCCGGATAAACATAGCTCTCAAATCCCTCTCCGCCTCCGGCATTATGATGAAAAGATACAAACAAATTAGCATCATAATCGTTGGCCATCTGGGTCCTTTCACTTATCCGTTTTTCTTGTCATCTGAACCGTTATATCGCTCTCACTGAGAAGACTTTGCACTTTTTTAGCGATATTTAATGCTAAATCATTTTCTAGTAAACCGTATCCTGAAGTTCCGGGGTCTCTGCCGCCATGTCCAGCATCTAATATAATCACTGTCATAAAGTCACCCTCCCTTTTTCTTATAAAGAATTGGGAAGGAGTAGAAAAGCAACCATTTATTCTATAACTTTCCTTTGCTTCGTTTTCACAGGGAGACGACGTTTTGCTTCTTCCTTTGCAAAGAACAAATCCTTGGTCGGCTAGTTTCACCTGCATATCCTTTATTTTAGTAGCAAATAAAGAACAAACGTCTTGATAAAATTCTTTATCTTCGCTGGTGCAGTTTTCTAGCTGTTTGGCTATGGCCAGGTAAGCCATTAAAATATGATAGTATCGTTGAATCAATCGATCATTACATTGCATACTCATAGAACATTTTCCTTTCTTAATCCTTATTTTTTTTGATACCTTTTTCTAACTCCGCGATTGTATCGGCTAGTTTGTCAATCTTTTTCTCGAAACGCAACAACAGGTATGCAGTAATTGCTATAGGAAAACCCACACTCCTCAATAAATCAATCCATGTAGATACATCATCGCCCATGGTATCCCCCTCTTTCATTGGACATTGTGCACCTTATCCTTTATCCAAAGAGATATAAACAGCGAATTTATCAACCTTTATTTGAAATCATCTATTTTTATTAGGAGACAAATGGTAATATTAGAATAAAGGAAACATATATTCTATTTTTATGATGAATGGTTGATTTTTTAGCTTTTTGGCCCTCTTTAAGTAGTGAGGTGATATGTATGGAGGGAAAGAAAGACAGATGCAATAAAGCACTCACGTATTTCAACAGAAGCATCCTGTATTCTTTCAGCAACCTATTATTCAATCTTTCTTACGGGATGAAAAACATTTGGAACTTTTAAAGCAGGCAATTTGTTCCCCAACGAAGCAAAATGTGCAGTGTGTAGACGAAGCATTTCAGTCGTTTTACAAAGATGTGAGAGCGCTAATATATTTATCAAATGTCATTTATTATAATGCAATCAACTATGATAAAACCATGCAAAAACAATATAACCGTGAAGTACTGACGCTGGATCAGCCACTGCAAGGGGAAAACGAAGGTCCTACACACAAGGACATGTTATATCATCCGTCACCAGACACTATCGATGGAATTGCCTGCGAAAGCATGGGCGATTACATGGAGAATCCGCATTATATCAAGCCATTCAAACCTTGACATTAAAACAGCGAGAAATTTTAACACACAAATATGTACACGGGTTGAAAAACAAGGAAATAGCCGATTTATTCCGCGATTCGCCATCTAAACTACATCAAAGGTCATTGCAAAAACTAAAAAATTATCTTCAAAAGGAGCAAGATAGCCATGATGACAGCTGAAGTGGAACAAGCACTAAAAAAACTAAATCCCAAAATAAAAAAGTCGCTTTATTATACTAGCCCCCAAAACCGTCAAGATCTCGAACAGGAGTTAAATATGAAAATCACAGAATGCTTCTACAATGATGTTTTTGAACAACCACCAGGATTTTGGGAATTTGCCAAGCGTTTCGATTAACATTTGAAAGGGATGTTTGCAGACAGCTTTTATTTAATGATTAATTTATAGAGTATTTAGTTCAAGCAATCGGCTGTGAAAAAACAGAGGTGTTTGTGTGAAACGAAATATTTTATCTATTATTCAGCTAGACAGTCAAAAGTTCTACAGCGTTAAGAAGCCCATAAATTATCGTCAAATTCAGGTGATTCCTGCTTTGAACAAATTATTTGAGTTACGGTTAAACGCGGGTTTCGCGCAAGCAGGAGAAAAATAGATGTGCGTAAATATGCCTTTACAGTCGCCTCGGTTGCTACCGACTTCGAAGGTGTTCTCAGTTAACGAAAGAATAAACTCGGAACCTTACCCGAATAGCGGATGGAAACCAGTTGTAATATTCCCGTGGCGATACAAACATGACAGAGCCTTCAATTGCTTTTAACGTCCGTAGTATATTGTTACGCTCCTGTTCATCAGTTATTTGTTCGATTGGCTGGGGATCACCTTTCTTGAGATACGGATTCAATTTCGGCATGGACTTACACCAGAAATGGTAGCTGAACGCACTAATCGCTTGTTTCATTTCCCGGAACATGGATTCAATCTTGAAACGGTGTCCATATAGCTCGATGATATCTGTTGCCACCATAGTGCGTTCGGTGCTTACAAGAGTGGATCGCCTGTTTCCCCATTGAACCAGCACAAAACGCAGTTCCTGATATAGCCCTTGTCCCCAAATTAAATCAAGGCACAGAAACTGGACGGTCTCTTCCTTACCATACATCATCACAGTGGTGGTTTGAAACTCAGACATCCGGCTATTGAATAGTTCCGTTAGTTTGATTGTTTTGCCTTTTTGCGTGGAAATCCGCGCCCTTTCTTCTGAGCTGATGGGTACTCATACGCCACTGCATTGCTTTTGGCCTTTGTGACGATATGCATCGGTTCGGATAAATCTTGGTTCGCTTTTTCCATTGCTCCAGCTCGGGAACCGTTAAGAAGTACCGATCCAACAGAAGAATGGACTTTCCAAATTGCTCAGAAGCGATGGATCCCTGCTTGATCATCTGCACCGCGTGAGAACCATGGTGTTCCGACTGTTCTTTGGTATCTTCCAGTCGTAGAAGGGTTTCACACCATCCTGCAGATTCATGGATATGGGAAGACAGAACAATTTCTCGGCGGATCCCATAAGAATACCAATGGCACCAAATAAATGTCCATGGATATATTCTGTTTTGGAGTTGTTCTCGGATTCCTGATGAAGCTTCTTAACTCCCCGCATCCGCCTGGCTACCTTGGCATGCTTCTCCCATCACCGACAAGCACCACAGCTGCGTTTACGGTATACAGTGGAGCCTCTCGCTGAACTATTTGAAACCACTTAAGCCGAAGTGAATACAGGGACCACGCAGAGGAGCAAAAGAAATCAATCATCTTCTCACAATTGCGGGAATGCAAGGCAAGATCCCGGATAATAGATGTGATCCCCACCCAGGTGATCCGAACGAATCATGAAGCCAACAATGATCACGACAAACCAATGAAAAGACGATTGTCTCGAGAAACAGGGCGAAATTGATATAATATGGAATCAATAAATTTCAGCATAATGTGGTCAATCGCTAGAAAATTAGGTATACTAGTTATGTAACCCAATTAGAGATTTTTTGATCCTTTCAAGGATTAAGGCACCTTTAGGATATCATCAAATTGCTAAATTTGGGTTATGTTTTTGTCAACAAGAACTTTTGACTGTCTAGTTTATTAATGGTTTGTTTTTTGAAAGGACTGTTTGATACAGTCCTTTCAGATATTAACCAAACCTCTTGGCAAATTCCCAAAATCCTGGTGGCTGTTCAAAAACATCATTGTAGAAGCATTCTGTGATTTTCATATTTAACTCCTGTTCGAGATCTTGACGGTTTTGGGGGCTAGTATAATAAAGCGACTTTTTTATTTTGGGATTTAGTTTTTTTAGTGCTTGTTCCACTTCAGCTGTCATCATGGCTATCTTGCTCCTTTTGAAGATAATTTTTCAGTTTTTTTAATGCACTTTGATGCAATTTTGAAATGTTCTGCGGTGAGTCATCGAATAAATCAGCTATTTCCTTATTTTTCAATCCGTGTACATATTTGTGTGTTAAAATTTCTCTTTGCTTGGATGTTAATTTTTGAATAGCTTGATATAATTGTGGATCCTCTACATAATCAGCCATGGTTTCATAGACAACCCTGTCAGGCACACTTGGTGATGAATGATATAACATATCTTTGTGCGTGGCGCCTTCATTTTCCCCCTGCAGAGGCTGATCCAGCGTAAGCATTTCACGATTATAGTGTTTTTTCATGGCTTTATCAAAGTTGATCGCATTGTAGTAAATGACATTTGATAAATATGTTAGCGCCTTCACTTCTCCATAAAACTCCTGGAATGCTTCGTCCAAAATCTGCATATTTTGCTCTGTTGGGGAACATATTGCCTGCTTTACAAATTCCTGATGTTTTTCATCCTGTAAAAAAGATTGAATAATAGGTTGCTGAAATAACGAAGGATGTTCCTGCTTAAATACTTGGAGTGCTTCGTTACATCGATTTTTGCTCTCCTTCATACCTATCACCTCATCATTTAAAGAGAAATGATAAACTAAAAAATCAACCATTCAGCCAAAATACGAATTTATGTTCTGTTTATATCAATTTTACCATGAATTCCCTAATAATAATAGATATTCTTGGGAAAAGGTTGACAATTGCGCTACTTATATCTCTTTGGATAAGGAGAGAGCACAAATTTCTAATGAAGGAGAGGATACAATGAGTGATGATGTATCTGCTTGGGCTGATTTACTAAGAGGTGTGGGATTCCCTATAGTGATTACTGCATACCTGTTGCTGCGTTTTGAGAAAAAATAGATAAGCTAACTGATACAATTTCTGAACTGGAAAAGGTTATCCAAAAAAATAAGCACTAGGAAGGGAGAATGTTTTGTGACTATGCAATGTTATGATCGACTGATTCAACGATATTATCATATTTTAACGGCTTACCTCGCTGTGGCCAAATGGATAGAAAGCTGCGATATCGAAGATAAAGAATTTTATCAAGATATCTGTTTTTTATTTGCTGACAAAATAAAGTTCATGCAGGCTGAAATGGCTGATCAGGGATTTGTTCTCTGTCAGGGCAACAGAACATCTTTCTGTGAGAATGAAGAAAAGAATAATAAAAAATAGAAAACGGTTGATTTTTTGCCTCCTTATTTTTCTTTACTTTATTAGAAAAAAGGAGGTGTTTTTTATGCCAGTGGTCATGTTAGATGCCGGGCATAGCGGATATGATCCCGGCACTTCGGGTTTTGGTTTGGTGGAAAAAGATTTGGCACTGAACATCGCTAAAAAGTGCAAAACATTTTAAACGACAACGGTATAACAGTCCATATGACAAGAACAACAGATACTTTTATCAATTTAAGCGGACGAGCCAGAATAGCCAATGCCTATCATGCTGATTTGTTTGTATCTTTTCATCATAATTCCGGGGGTGGAGAAGGATTTGAAAGCTATATTTATCCGCGGCTGCGTCATACCAGAACAGGATCCATTCAGGATAAGATGCATGCAGCCGTCATGGATTTTTATGCTTCTCACGGTTTGCAGGATAGAGGGAAAAAAGAAGCTGATTTTGCGGTGCTCCGGGTAACCACAATGCCTGCAATTCTACTGGAAAACTTATTTTTGGATTCCGCCAAGGATGCGCAGTATTTAAAGCAACCATCCTTTGTGAAGGGCTTAAGTTCAGCCGTTGCGAATGGCATTTTAAAAGCCGTTGGATAAAGTTTAAATAAAAAATTTTAAAATGTGGTTGTTTTTTAAGCCGGTTATCCCTCTTTATCTAATAGTCGACACGGTGGCATAGCCAAATGGTGAAGGCAAAGGTCTGCAAAACCTTGATTCTCGGTTCAAATCCGAGTGCCACCTCCATTGGTTGCAATCAATAGGGAAAGAGGAGAACTTTAAAAAATATTGAGGGGGTTTTTAAATGGCGGAAAACAATCTTGGTCAAGTGAATCTTCAAATCGAAGATTTAAACGTGACTTATATCGATAAGGAGGATCCCGATTACAAACGTTATCTGGAAAAGGCCGAAAAGAGTGAAGAATTCAAGGCAGTAAAAGTAGCCCTTAAAGAAAATGGGATAATGTTGGACAGCAATTCAGCAGTTGTTCGAAAAGTTGAAGTAGGTAAATCGAAAGATATGCAGGATAAAGTGCCAAGGATTCTACAAATTGTATATCCCAACATGATAAAAGGAGAAAACAGCGGTGAAACTTTTTATACAGAGGGAACAGCGGACAAAATCATATACGCCGTAAATAATACTGGAAAAGACTCATATGAGGTTACTTATTATGAGCAAGGAAACGTGGAAAGTATGAAAATCGAAAACGACGAGGTAGTAGAATCCACAAAGCAACTGAATCCACCCACAACTTATGCTATTACCTGTGAGGGAGTATGTGGGGTAATTTGTACGGGGGGATTCGGAACTCAAATTAGTGGATGTATTTCTGAATGCCGTCTTACAGGACCGGGTGCACTTTATTGCTCTGGACTTTGCACAATCATTGTAGGATTGGGATGCCTTGTCGGGTGTGACAGGATCTGTAGCCTTTTTTAAAAGATAGGGGGAATTTCCCCTATCTTTTTAATACATATTGACCACCGATTATTGAAATAAAAAAAACCGCGATTAAATAAATAAGGATATAGTCTATGACCAAGTGGTGAAAACCCAAGAAATACCTTAATACAAACAGAACCAGCAGAAGGATAAAATTAGAGAAAAATAGAATACCTAACAAAAATGTTCTAATATTTAGTTTAAGTCTGTCATCATTTACAAGGTTGGTGTCATCCTTTTTACTCTTATGTCTAAACAATTCCGAAGCGAGCCAACCCAAAAACAGGCTGACAGCACAGATAATAATATATCCGACCGGAAAATCACCAATGAAAAAAAAAGTGTAACTCACAGAGATTTCTCCTTTCATTCCGTATTTTCATACCAAAATAAGTCGTTTAAATCTGTATCTAATGCTTTGCATATGAGAAGGCAAATTTTAATTGAAGGGTTGTATTTTTCTGATTCGATGAGATTCATTGTTTGACGGGAAACCCCAATTTCCTTTGCCAATTCCTGCTGCGAAAATCGTTTTGAGGATATTCTTTTTATTTTTACGTTGTTTCGCAGTCTAAAGTCCTTCATAAACATCATCCTAAATATTTACTATCACCATTGTAATATATAATTTACTTTTGTAAATTAAAAACAACATTTAAATAAAAAAGACAATAATAAACCTAAAAGAATGGCATGATCCAGGGGTTTCAAATTGTTTTAGGGTGTGGGGGCAACCCCCACATAGCTTTACAATCTATCGAAAAAGGCAGACATTAATTCATACTACTTGTATGGGTTTATGTTCCACCCATGATATTTGGTGATTCGTAGGATAGGGTGTTGGTAGCTGAATACTACAATACAAATTGATGCAAATGGTGCTCAATTTGCTCCTATGTAATGCCGATATACCGTAGCGTCACTCCCGGATGTGCATGATTTAAAATCAGCTGCAGTTCGGCGATATCCTTAAATTACTTGTAATGCCAATAGCCTAATGTTTTCCTTAGGGTATGCGTGCCAATGCCGTCTGTGATATCGACCACATTGGCTGCCTTATTCAGCTGGCGATAGGCCTGGATCCGGCTGATGGGACCGGTGCCTTTGCAGCTGGGGAACAGCCAGAAGTTAGCCGGCATATCGCGCATATACGCGTTTAATTCTGCAAAAATATTGTGTACGTGGATGACCCGGGGTTTCCAGGACCTTCATCAATGGTAGTGATGGAATGGTTACGATACAGGCAGATGTTTGTTCCATAAAATGGACTCAATGTATGTCTCAAAAATTAGAATGTGGAACATGGGAAAGTTGTTTGGGGAAATATGGGGCCGTGTCTTGGTAATTGTTGTGCGTGTGCTAATCCGCTAAACTGTGCCGCGTGTATAACGTGTGCCGTTGCAATAGTTGGTGCCGCATGGAGTTGTAGAACGTGCGTCGTTGGGGCTTCGAGACCGGAAGAATGTCCTGTTTAATAATTATTAAGGGGCTGGGACATAACTAGCCAAAAATAGTAAATAAAAAGGTTCCAAGCAAATCAAAAGTTTGCT
>NZ_JBFNXI010000070.1:0-10181 GCF_040812445.1 Lentibacillus sp. L22
ATTTTTTATTGCTTGGAACCTTTTTATTTACTATTTTTGGCTAGTTATGTCCCAGCCTCTTTTTGGCAGTAAAGAAAGTATATACATATTTCTTTCTGCATAAGTGCAACTAAGGCATTCGCCTAAAAGCTTGGCGAATGCCAAGTTTTCTAAAAACTTATTTAGTTATCGTTTCGGCAAGTTCCTTTTAGTTATTTTTTAAAAATCGCTTTAATATCATTACTGTCAAGAGCGGTTCGTTCCGCGATGTCATCCATGGGATATCCTTGCTCATGTAAGGCAAAAACTTTTTGAATTAAAAGTGGTTTTGCATTTTTGGTTTTGCAGGGGTTACATCATTCGATATATCGGTAAGAAGTTCTTCTTCCAACACTTTTATTTTTTTCTTTAATTGATATGTATCCTGCATCGATGAGATGGAAAGCTGTTCCACCTGACTTTCCAGGTCAGCAAATTTGTCATTCATAAAGAAAGTTAGAATAAACAATACCACTGCAACAGCAATTAGGGTAATTAATACATACATCATAAGCATTCCTACAATTATTCTCCGTCTATTGTTATAACATAGAAATGTCGACAGGAAAACTGTTATTTTTTAAAACAGCAGTTGATTGACGCCGAAAAATCTGCTATGATAGTAGGGTCGAAAAAAGGTTGTGTAGCAAGATTGAATGTTTGGAGGGAAAGAATATGCGTGTAAACATTACATTGGCTTGTACTGAAACTGGAGATCGTAATTATATCACTACAAAAAACAAGCGTACCAATCCTGAACGAATTGAGCTTATGAAATATTGTCCGAGACTAAAAAAACACACGTTACATCGTGAAACAAAATAAAGTAAAGTATAGTAATAACTCTTATCACGTGAAATGATAAGAGTTTTATTTTGGCTTTTAAATACGATATAATGTTGATAGAAGAGGGGGGTATTTGTGGATAAATCTCAGCTGCGTCAATCTATCACTGCATATTTACGCAAGCTTTCGGCAAATGAGAAGCAAAACATTGAAAGTAAACAAAGCGCGGAACTTAAAGAACTGGAATGCTGGAAACAGGCTAACACCATTGGAATCACGGTTTCTCAGGGATTAGAGTGGAATACCAGGCCAATCATTGAAGCTGCCTGGTGTGAGGGGAAAACGGTCTGTGTCCCGAAATGTTTGCCAAAAACCAAACAACTGGAATTTTATAAGTTTGATACATATGATCAATTAGAGAAAGTTTACTATAATTTACTGGAACCTAAACCTGAAGAAACAACGAAAGTAAGTAAAGAACAAATAGATTTATTAATTGTACCCGGCCTTTTGTTTGACAGACGTGGTTATCGAATTGGGTTTGGCGGCGGGTACTATGATCGGTTTTTAAAGGACTACCCGAATCAAACCATTTCGCTTGCCAGTGAGCGACAAATCATTAATCATTTACCTGTAGAGCCATTTGATCTGCCAGTTCAGATGATTTTGACAGAAAATGGATTGTTGAAAGAAGGAATATCATGAATTTCGAACGTTATTCCCGGCAGCTTTTATTTTCTCCAATTCAAAAGGCCGGCCAGCAAAAACTGGAGACCAGTACGGTACTAGTCGTCGGTGCTGGCGCGTTGGGGACGGTCATTAGTAATCATCTGGTTCGTGCTGGTGTTGGTACAGTACGCTTGGTTGATCGTGATTATGTCGAATTAAGCAATTTACAGCGGCAAATGTTGTTTGATGAAGAAGATGTTAAGGAAACTCTTCCAAAAGCCATCGCCGCAAAACAAAAACTGAGCAAAATAAATAGTGATGTCACCATTGAAGCGATCGTGGATAATGTAACAAACGAAAACATTTTCGCGCTTATGCATGGTGTGGATGTAGTCATGGATGGAACCGATAATTTCTCCACCCGAATGCTATTAAATGACAGTTGCTTTTATCAGGGGATCCCTTTTTCGTATGGTGGCGTTGTCGGTGCCAGGGGAATGACAGCATTATTTATTCCTGATAAAACCCCATGCCTGAGATGTTTAGCGAAAGAGGGGGCAGGAAGCGGCGAGACGTGTGATACGGTAGGGGTTATTGCTCCTGCTGTCGATATGATTGCCTCTATGGAGGTTATGGAAGTCTTGAAATATCTAACTGGTAATAGAAATGCTTTACGCTCAACATTAAAAACAATCGACTTTTGGTTTAATCAGTCATTTGATATGAAATTAACCAGTCCCGATCCAGGATGTTTAACCTGTCAAAAGAAAGCATATCCTGCATTAAGAAAACAGGCACAAGATGCGGAAACTGTACTATGCGGAAGGAACACGGTGCAAATACACAAGCAATCGGCCTGGGATCTGAAAAAGGTTGAGGGGCAGTTGCAAAAGATCATGAAAACGAAGCGCACACCTTTTTTGCTTAAGGCACAGTTGAATCACGAAGCCACTTTTGTCCTGTTTCCGGACGGTCGAGTGCTCGTCCAAGGAACAGAAGATACAATCAAAGCACGGACGTTATACGATCGGTATATCGGATCCTGATGCATAATTCGCACGCTTTAGGAACATAACTAATATTAAGAACTAAAAATAGAAAAGGGTGTTCCTATGCGAATCTTGGTTATTTTTGCCGTGTTTGCAACGGTATTAACAGTCCTTTATAAATGGCGATATAAATTATTAAACATGGTTTTGGCCTTTGCGTTGTTGCGTAAGATAAGTGTTGTTATCTCCATGAACATGCCAACGATTAAGGACAAGATTTTACCAAAATTATTCAATAAACAGGTGGAGCAGCAAGCTTAAGCAAAACGCTCAATTTTTAAGAGGCTGGGTACCAGCTTCTTTTTTTAATAGAAATTATACATTTGCTACGTAAATGCCCCACAATTTTGTTATCATATCTTTAAGGTGGTGACGAAATGGATGTGGATGAACAATATACGATGTATAAATTAGCGTATAATTTGGTAGCTAATGATCATTTTGACGTGTTGCATATTAATAAAAACCAAGAGGAAATTTGGCTGGAGCGGAATGTTAATAAACAATCCCAGATTATTCGCTTGCTGCATCATGGATTTGATTGGAAAAATCATTTAAAAAAAGACATTGCTATTGTATTTCAAAAAACGAAAGCCATGAAACGTTTATTACAAGGAAAATATGTACAAGTACATAATGTTTATATTTCCGCTTATTCACCAGTTGACACATGGGAAGAATTGAAGCGCCCGATGCAGTTGAATGAGAAAAACCCGGTTAAAATGAATGTCTATTATTTAGACGATGCGAATGAACAGGAAGAATTGCATCGGTTATTCGAAACAGTAGATCTAACAGCGTTTGAAACTAATCCTAAGCCATCGGATGATGAAAAAGAGTCAGAAATCAACTATTTTCAAAAGGGATTAGCTAATCATTTATATACGAAAAAGAAAGAAACAGAAACAGTGCTCTTTCATGGAAAACCTTTTTTTACGTATATCTTATTGGCGATCAATATCATCATGTTTTTTCTTCTGGAGATGAGCGGGGGGAGTACTTTAACCCAAAACTTGATCGATTTTGGGGCGAAATATAATCCCGCAATTCTAGATGGTGAATGGTGGCGGATTGCTACGTCCATGTTTTTGCATATTGGTTTATTGCACTTATTTATGAATATGCTGGCATTATATTATTTAGGTGCTGCTGTGGAACAAATGTATGGGGCGAGCCGTTTTATTTTTATTTATTTCCTTGCTGGTATTGGCGCGGGTATGGCGAGTTTTGCCACGTCAATACATATCTCAGCTGGAGCATCGGGTGCCATATTTGGCTTATTTGGTGCGTTGTTATTTTTTGGCTTAAATTATAAACAGATTTTTTTTCAGACCATGGGTAAAGGCATCCTGATCTTAATTGGGATCAATATTATTTTTGGCCTTTCTGTTCCGCAAATTGATAATAGCGCCCACATTGGCGGTTTAATCACTGGTTTTTTGGCTTCAGCTATCGTCGGTTTACCAAAAAAGCGAAACATTTTTATACAATCAGCTGGTTTCATTGTATATGTGATCGTCATTGCCGGATTAATTGTCTATGGTCTGAAACAGTATACCTAAGACAGGGGTGCACAGATATAAAATAGAAAAAGACATCTAACCAATGCAAATGTTGGATGTCTTTTTCATATTCATATAAACCTTAATTACCAATACGTTGAATTAACTTCTCTTTCTTTCCATCAAGTTGAAAGAGCACAAGTAAGTGGGTTCGGTCTTTGGCAACCAATACGAGCGGAATATAACTTGATTCAAGCTGACTTGTTCCGGATGTTGCAGGAATAATATAATTTTTATACAATCCTTCCCACAGTTTACCTATAATTTGATCTGTTTGCGCTTGTGACATCGCCGGCAAGCTACGCTCATTGTATAGATATAATGATGTCAATGGAATAGAATGATAATCTCCACTGGCGATTTGAAAATGCTGCATTAATTCATTCCAATGATAAATTAATTGCTGTTTTGTTGTGGTATCCAGCTTTTCTTTCCATTCCGCCGTAAATCTATTTTGGGGAGTGGAAAACGGTTCGATTGGTACGGTAGGGGAATTCGCTACATACAAAGCATCATGGGACATTTGCTGGATACTTTTGATTTCGTCTTCCGGATAATGAACTTCCCCGTAATGAAAAGATATTGCCTGGAAGTAACTACTATTTTCACAGGACAATTCTTTTTTTAAATATATTTTGTCTGTATTCTCCTGCCATTTACTGGCAACCCCTTTTAGCCGTCCGTTTGCAAATAATATAGAAGCATCCTGTCTTAAATAGACTTGTTTATTACTTTTTGATTGGCTTGTCCAGCTGATGTTGTATGGCTGCTGATCTTTTTCTGATGTAAGTGCGATTTTGGTCGATGCAGTAGTAAACGATGTATTGGTATCAATCGGAAAATAGGTGATGGTCTGAATGGATCGAGTATGCTCAAAGTAAATAAAGCTTGCTAATGTAATAAATAACAGAAATAATATCGAAAAAAGCCATTTATACAACATCATCACCCTTTGTAAACTTGTCTATTATAAGATGTATGATAAAAGGCAAGCTATTATGCGAGTTAAAGTTTGTTATACCTTAATGCTATTCTGTTTGGTATAATATAGGGTGGTGATTGGTTTGCAAACAGTTTATGATGTACAGCAGTTATTAAAGCGATTTGGAACAATTATTTACATAGGGGATCGGTCGGCGGAGCTATCGCTTATGGAATCGGAAATAAAGGAACTGTATCAATTACAGTGCATCCAAGCCGAGGAGTATACCAAAGCACTCGGCATATTAAGAAAAGAGCGCACAAAACTTCGCCGTAAAAGGAGTGATACGGGAGATGGAGAAAGTCATCATCGGAATTGATATTGGCGGAACAACGAGTAAACTTGGTATATTAAATCGACAGGGAACTATTTTATTAAAATGGGAGATTCCTACATCCAAAGCAGATAAAGGTGACATATTGGTTCGCGATATTTGGCAATCAATACAGAGCAAGTTAACATTGGAACAAAAGAATAATATTCTTGGTATCGGCGTAGGTGCCCCTGGCTTTATTGATGGAACGACTGGATTGGTATATGAAGCAGTTAATATCGGCTGGAAGAACTTTCAGTTGGCAGAGCAGTTTTCACAGCTGACCAAGCTGCCAGTTTTTGTCGAAAATGATGCCAATATTGCTGCTTTGGGAGAAAATTGGGTTGGAGCCGGAAACCAGGTGGAAAACCTTATCGCAATTACCTTGGGTACAGGGGTTGGCAGTGGTATTATTGCTGCTGGTACCATTCTGAACGGTGTTAACGGTACTGCCGGTGAAATTGGTCATATAACCATTGATTCAAACGGATATCCCTGTAATTGTGGGCGGCGAGGATGTTTGGAGACCGTTTGCTCGGCGACCGGGATTGTTCGCCAGGCGATGGCACTTGCCGAAGAGAAGCCGGATAGCAATCTTGCCAAGTTTATTGGAGAATCCGGCGCGCTTACAGCAAAGGATGTATTTGCTCTAGCAAAAAAAGGTGATACGCTTTGTCAGACAGTGGTTGAACATACAGGCGATACCCTGGGGAGGGCGATTGCTGATTTAGCAATAATCATCAATCCTTCCATCATTTTAATTGGTGGTGGCGTATCAAAAGCAGGTGATCAATTGTTGTCTGTCATTAAGGAGGCTTTTCACAAATATGCACTGCCACGGGTTAGTAATGTATGCGAGATCAAACTTGCCCAACTAGGAAACGATGCAGGAATTATTGGAGCAGCATATTTGGTTGAGCAGCATGCAGGACGGTGAAATATTTTTATATACCTGTTTTTCACAAGGACGTATAAAGACCAGGAAAAGCTGACGCAACAGCTTTTCCTGGTCTTTATAAACTGATGGATTATCCGGTAATTTCCCCAATGATTGTTGCAATGGAGAAAAAGCCAAATGCAATTGCAGCAAGGGCTGAAACAACCAAAGCAAACATGTTCTTGTATTTAAGCTGACGGACGACCGAAATGACAGCCAAAATAGCGACAATAAGCAAGATACTTGCCAGGACAATTCTCATTTCCATCTTTCCTCCTTCAATGGTTCCATGTTCATCTAGTTGATCTGGAAATCATGTTTATATTATTATGTATCTAAACAGTTCATCATATTTATTTTATAGTAATTCGTCATATTTGTCGAGACTTACAAAACAACAATTTTCACTTAAGGATGGGGGATGTAATAATATGAAGTTGAAAAAAATGTCATTGGGACCACTGGGTACGAATTGTTATCTTATTTTTGACAAGGAGCGTGGATTAATCATTGACCCAGGCGGTGATGCAGACCAGGTCATTGCTTTTTTGAAAAAGGAAGGGATTAAGCCTGTGGCTATTTTATTGACACATGCTCATTTTGACCATATCGGCGCTGTTGATGAATTACGTAATCATTACGGGATCGATGTTTATTTGCATGATATGGAAGCTGACTGGTTAGAGGTAAGCGTCAAATAAATCCCACCTACTAATGCAGGTGGGATTCGATGTATACTTTATTTAGATTTCTTAGGAACGCGGCATTCCCGC
The DNA here is from genome assembly GCF_040812445.1 of Lentibacillus sp. L22. Classification (NCBI taxonomy): domain Bacteria; kingdom Bacillati; phylum Bacillota; class Bacilli; order Caryophanales; family Bacillaceae; genus Lentibacillus; species Lentibacillus sp. L22. The sequence goes on from NZ_JBFNXI010000070.1 coordinate 7,090, forward strand.
GGGAGTGACGCTGACCACGGTAGGAGTTGAGCTAATTTCTCTTTATCTGTCGTATCCATATTAGGGAGTTCCTCAAACAAATAGCTGAGGTAGTTAAATGGATTTAACCCGTTTTCCTTGGCAGTTTCCACAATACTATAGATAATTGCACTGGATTTAGCCCCCTTTGCGGTGTTACTGAAAATCCAGTTTTTCCTTCCAATAACGAAGGGCTTGATGGATCGTTCTGCCCGATTGTTATCTATCTCCAAACGGCCATCCTTTAAAAATGCCTCTAAACGCTCCCATTGGTTACGACAATATTTAATAGCTTTGCCAAGTGCACTTTTTGGCAGCACCCGTGGTGTTTGTTCACGAAGCCACGCTGAAAAAGCATCCAGCACAGGCTGACTGCGTTCTATACGTTTTTCATAGCGTTCTTGTGGACTTACATCCTTTAAATCACGTTCAATATCAAAAAGCTTATTACAGAAAGCCAAGCCTTCCTTTGCTTTTACAGAAGTGGTGGCTGCAGACTCAGGCAGTGCTTTTAATGCTTCTGTAAAATTGCGGCGCGCATGTGCCCAGCACCCGACAAGTACGACATTAGGAAGTCCGTTATAGCCAGGATAACCGTCTACATGCAAGTAACCCTGGAAACCTTCCAAAAACCGGCGAGGGTGTTTGGCAGCTCGGGTCTGCTGATAATCATATAGAACGATTGGGATATCCTCCTGCCCAGAGCGGTATAGCCATATGTAGGAAGTGGATGTTGCGGGACGTTCCGGCTCAGATAAAACCTGAAGCGTCGTCTCGTCTGCGTGTAAAGCATCTAGTTCCAATAGCTGGGCACGCATCTCATCGTAGATCAGCTCAAGCCAGGTATTGGCGCCGTATACGATCCAATTGGCCAGTGTTTGGCGTGAGATGGATACTCCGAATCGTTCCAAATGTTTTTCCTGGCGATACAGGGGCATGCCTTCCACATATTTTTGTTCCATGGTATAGGCCATTGCCGATGGAGAAGCCAAACTTCCTGGAAATACAGGTTCCGGCATTTTTGCTGTCACAATAGGCGTTTTTATTTCGTTGTGTTCGCAATGACGGCAACTATAGACATAACGTACGTGTTCAACAACTTTTACTTGCGCCGGAATGACTTTTAATTCTTTACGCATCTCGGTGCTCATTTCATGCAGATCGCCACCGCAACACGAACAGACCTGTTCCTCATCAGACAAACGATATTCAATCGTTTCTGTAGGCAGGTTTTCAAGTTTTTGATCACGTTGACCTTTTTGTTTCTTGCGCTTATATGTAATCGTCTCGACAGTTGGTTCTTCAACAGTCGGATTAGCTGTATCTTCAGCCTCATTGAAAAGGGAAAGTTGATCCGAATCAGTCTTCTCACTGGAAGACCCAAATCTGCGCTGTTGGCTTAGGCGAAATTGCTCTTCATACCATTTCAATTTGGCCTCCAACGCTTCCTTTTCCATTTCGAGCTTTTCGTTTTGCGCCTTGTAATATTCGATTGTGTCTTTTGATGTATGCGCTGTATTTTTCATAAATCTAGTATACGAGAAAGAACCCGACTTGCCTAGTCAAATTCCCGTATTTGTATATTTCACTTTATTATAGAATGGTGCGCGCTGTTACTTCCTGGTGTGCCTGTCTTTGTTCAATGGGCAAGCCATCCAACAGCCAACGCAATTGGCGCGGACTAATATTCATTGGTGTGGAATCCTTTTCTGATGGCCAATGGAAGGTCCCTCTTTCCAGCCTGCGATAATGCAACCAAAACCCATTGTGATCCCATTGTAAAATCTTTAGCTTATCTCGTTTTCGATTACAGAAAACGAACAAGCAAGAGGAAAAGGGATCCAGATCAAAACACTCTTTCACAATAACCGCCAGGCCATCAATAGATTTGCGCAAATCAGTACTTCCACGAGCCAAATAAACACGATCAAATGAATGATTGGTCAGCATTGGTTTTGGAGCACATGCACAACATCGGATAATAGACTCATATTGGCTCCCGGCCGTACTTCAACGGAGATAGCTCCAAAATGTAATAAAATGGGGCTATGTCCCGTAGAAGGTAAAGCTTCTTCATCCACTTGAACGGAGAGCCACTGTGTATCGCCAGGAGTTTCCATGAAATTGTCATCGCGCTCAAATCGCTGCACCCAATAGTACATTTGATGAACGCTAACTTCTTGATTCCGACACCATTCAGCGATACTTTGTCCGCTTTCTTTCCAAGTATCGTAACGTGCTTTCCATTCTATTCTTTTGTCTTTCTGGGTCATCGCATAACCTCCCGAATTGATTTCTAAGAAGATTATCGCATGGATGACCGTTGTTTCCTACGTGTGTTTTATTTGACGCTTACGGTTAGAGAACCCACAGTTAAATGGCTCTTCATCATTTATAGGACAGGAAATTAAAACAAAAGGGGCGGAGCAATCGCTGAAACCAGGGGAATTGATGATCTCTGGATTTCGGTTTCAAGTACTGCATACACCTGGTCATTCCCCTGGAAGTGTCAGCTTTGTATTTTATGATGAAAAAATCGTATTCGGCGGCGATGCCTTGTTTCAACAAGGAATTGGACGAACAGACCTCCCCGGCGGTAATTACCAGCAGTTAATTAATTCAATTCAGGAAAGACTCTATTCGTTGGATGATACGTTTACTGTCTATCCCGGCCATGGTCCAAAGACAACAATCGGCGAAGAAAAACGCCTTAATCCATTTGTTCAAGCATAGATAAATAGGAAAAATAAAGAACCCTTCTTAGTTAAGAAGGGTTCTTAGGGGGATGTGCTCTGCTCTTTGTTGGTTAGGGATAAAAGTTAAGCTACTATTCATAGTATATAGGCAGATAAATAACATGTCAACAGGTTTTTGAAAAAAAGTAAAAAACCCCGCAAAAATTTCGAGGCCATTGAAAAAGTCCAAAAGATATGATTTCTAATTTATGATGGGAATCGTATCTTTTTTTAGCTACAATAGAGCTATCAATTAAAGGTGGATGGCTTTTATGAGATGACGTAAAATAGTTTGTGTAAAATATTTGAGACGAAAAAAAGAGGTAGGGTATCCTCAAA
>NZ_JBFNXI010000071.1:0-10020 GCF_040812445.1 Lentibacillus sp. L22
GAATTTCCAAAAGTACTTTACCAGATAAAGGTTAGATGTCATTTTTACTCTGCGAAAGTTGAGTTATTGGTTTGTACTGGCACTTCCTGGACGTTGTTTGGATTTTCATTTTTACCAGTGTTTATTTAATCGGGATGGTGATGTAAAATGGAACAAAAGACGAAACGAATTCCCGTACAACATATTATTGGTTTTGTGATATCCTTGGTCCTAACTGTGATCGCTGCATGGGCCGCACTTGAATCCAGCTTGCCAAAAGGATGGGTGATTACGGGGATTATGGTACTTGCTGTCATGCAAGCAGCCTTGCAACTATTTATGTTCATGCATATGACGGAGTTTGCGAGCGGTAATGGCCATGTCCCTTGGAATATGATCTTTCACGGATTTGTAATCGCAGCTATCATTGTTGCTGGGTCCTTATTTACCATGTCGTATGGTTTCGATCACCATCATGGCGATGATATGGAACAACACGAACAGATGGAAGATATGCACCACTAAAAACGTATAGGATGTGTAGCGTTATGAAAGAAAACACGATAGGCATACAATTTCGTTATTATATCGGCTTTACACTTTGTATATTGTTAAGTGCCTTTTCACTTTGGGCTGCTGTATTCTCGGGTTATTCCTATAAAATAGTATTTGCTGCAATTGCTGTGTTAGCGTTCGTGCAAGCGATCATTCAATTGTTTCAGGTGAAGCCTGCACAAACGGAATAAATAAAGCCCCTCTTTCCGGTTTGGATGGAGGGGCTTTCGCTTATTGATAATAAGTTGTTGTTCTTTTAGCAGTGTCAGATGTTTTTACCACTCTAATGATAAACATGACCCAAGCCACTTCGGCAAGAATCATACTGAGATAGAACATGATCCACATGATCGAGAAGGCAGGTGGTGCAGTATGAAATAATGCTTCGAAATAATATAACCACATTCCAATAATCATCACTGTTTGCACAACAGCAAGTATTTTTTTGTTCAAATGAATGAATAGAAATGGCGTAAGCGTTGCCAATACCATAAACATGACAATGATGCCCATTTAAAATCATCTCCTAATTGAAGATTTGCGTTGTTTTTTCCTATATCTATATTGTAACAGATATGTTGAAAAAAAGACACAAAAAGTTCACGTATCATTCAAGAAATTGGTGTTGACTTTTTGCGAAGGAGACAAAATGAATGTTAATAAAAAATGGATGCCAATCGTCAGCATCCATTTTTATTATTTGTTAAGTTTGTGTGCATATTCATTTGAGGCAAATTCTAATATTAAGCGGTTTACGATACATTACTGTGTTTGTTCAAATTGTTTCGTTTCAAACAAATCAATTAGCTCAACATCCGGGTGTTTTTCCATGAACAAACGTAAGGAGAAGTCATTTTTAAATAAAACAACAAAATTTCCTTCCCGATCTTTGGTAAGCATACTGCGTTCATCAAACAGGGATTCATCTGGTTTTTCAACAGTGAGCCAACGTGGAATTCGTTCACCAATTGATTCCAGCATAACGTCAGCATTGTATTCGTTTTTCATTCGGAATTTAAAAACATCGAATTGCAATTCACCAACTGCTCCCAGGATATTCTCATCAGTCCGATATCCTTTATATAATTGGATGGCTCCCTCTTGTACCAGTTGCTCGAGCCCCTTTCTAAATTGCTTGGATTTCATTACGTTTTTCGCAGTTACTTTTTTGAACAGGTCTGGTGGGAATTGCGGTAATTCATCATAGGTAAATGTATCTTTTCCTTCGATCAGTGTGTCACCGATGCGATATGCGTTCGGATCATAAATACCAATAATATCCCCGGCATATGCTTCTTCCACCGTTTCTCTTGAAGAAGCGATGAACTGTTGTGTCTGTGCCAGCTTGATTGATTTATTCGTTCGTGCCAGCTTAACCGTCATGCCACGTTCAAATTTTCCTGAGCAAACCCGTAAAAACGCCACCCGGTCACGATGCTTCGTGTTCATGTTTGCCTGGATTTTGAAAATAAAACCGGAAAATTCGCTGGTTTCAGGGGAAATGACTCCATTCGTTGATTTTCTCGGTGTTGGGCCAGGTGCCATCGATATAAATGTATCAATAAATGTTTGCACCCCAAAAGGCGCTAAGGCACTACCAAAAAATACCGGCGTTAGCTGACCGGCCAGTACCGCATCCAAAGAAAATGTGCCACCAGCTTCATCCAACAGCTCCAGTTCTTCTTTGGCAGTTTTATAGGCCGGCTGTGATACCAAATCTTCGTGATTGTTCAATTTGGTAAAAGGGATGGAAATTTCTTCTTCATTCCCGGTAAATTGGACAAATTGCTGTTCGTTCCGATCGAAAATACCAACGAACTGTTTACCCATTCCGACCGGCCAGTTCATGGGATGTGTCTCAATATTCAATACATCCTCGATTTCATCCATGAGTTCAAATGGTTCTTTACCTTCCCGATCGAGTTTATTAATAAAGGTAAAGATGGGAATACCACGCATCCGGCATACTTTAAATAATTTAATGGTTTGTGCTTCAATCCCTTTGGTGGCATCGATAATCATGACAACACTGTCAACAGCTGTCAATGTTCGGTACGTATCTTCACTAAAATCTTCGTGACCAGGGGTGTCAAGGATATTTACTTCATAACCTTTGTATGGAAAATTCATGACACTGGAAGTAACGGAAATACCACGTTGTTTCTCCAATTCCATCCAGTCCGATGTCGCAAATTTACCGGATTTTTTACCTTTAACCGTTCCAGCCGATCGAATTAAATTACCATACAATAACAGTTTCTCGGTTAGCGTTGTTTTCCCTGCATCCGGGTGGGAAATAATCGCAAACGTCCGTCGTTTATTAACTTCATCATGCAAACTCATATAAAAAATCCCTTCCATTCTTATTTTGTTCTGGTTGCTTTATTAATTATTGTCAGAGGGATTTTTGATTCACATTGGAATAATGCTCCTTTTAAATAAAAATTTCGCACTTCATATCATACCAACAACACCTCCAAAGTACAACTGTGGGACATAGGGACAGGCACCTCGTCCCACCATAAATTGGAAGCCTTATTCCTTTCTAAAGCATGAAGTGGAGATATTCCCTAATGAGTGAGACTTGCAAAACGTAAATAGTCTGAAAACGATAAGATGGTAAACCAACCTTGTATTCGAATTCATTTTTCATGAAATTCGCGCTAAAATTACTTTTTGTCCATGCATTGAAATTACAAAAAGAAAAGCGTATCCTAGTTTTATTGCTCCAGTACAACATAACTACCATAAAAAGAATTGTCGCATTATTATATGCAATTGAGCTAGACAGAAGTGAGGTTGAAACAACTATGAAGAGCAGCAAAGAAGAAATATTGAAGACTATTCCACAATCTGGATTTTTTGGCCATCCCAAAGGGCTTTTAACGTTATTTTCGATTGAGTTCTGGGAACGTTTTTCTTATTATGGGATGCGTGCTGTACTCCTATACTATATTTATTACGAGACAGTGCATGGTGGGTTGGGCCTTGATAAAACAACCGCCACATCGATCATGTCCATCTATGGTTCCCTTGTTTATATGTCCACGATTGTTGGTGGATGGTTGGCAGACCGGGTTCTCGGAAGCAGGTCAACAATTATTTACGGGGGAATTCTGATCGCGCTTGGTCACTTAGCACTGTCGGTTCCGGGTAGTGTTCCGGCCTTATTTATATCCATGGCTTTGATTATTTTGGGTTCGGGTATTCTAAAACCCAATTTATCCAACATTGTCGGTGATTTATACACGAAGGAAGATTATCGCCGTGATGCAGGTTTTAGTATCTTTTATACAGGGGCAAATGCTGGGTCGTTGCTTGCACCGTTAATTGTCGGAACAATTGGTCAAACATATAATTTCCATGCCGGGTTTGCGATTGCAGCTATCGGTATGATCATCGGATTAATCTGGTATGCTATGTCATCCCGAAAAACATTGGGAGAAGCTGGTCGTTATGTTCCAAATCCAATTGCTTCGAGTGAAAAGAAAAAATTAGGTATTTATTTTTCAGTCGGTGGAGTCATCATTGCCATTGCTTTGGTTATCACGATTGTAACCGGCCTGTTAACCATCGATCGTTTTGTTAATGTGATCAGTATTTTGGGTATCGTTATTCCTATCATTTACTTTTTAGTGATGTACTTCAGTAAAAAAACAACCAATGTAGAAAAATCACGGTTGCTGGCCTACATTCCGTTATTCATTACAGCTATGATGTTTTGGTCCATTCAGGAACAGGGATCTACCATATTTGCCCGGATTGCGGATAGCCAGACAAATTTGGATTTAGGCTGGATCCACGTCCAATCAAGCTGGTTCCAATCAATTAATCCACTTTATATTGTAGTGTTTGCACCGTTGTTTGCCGTGGCCTGGACGAAACTTGGCAAACGGCAACCGACAACACCAGTGAAATTTTCGATCGGCGTTATTTTAGCCGGGCTATCGTTTCTCGTTATGGTTATTCCATTTATCACCGGTGCGGATAAGATCAACCCGATGTGGCTGGTATTAAGCTTTTTTATTGTAACAATGGGTGAGTTGTTCTTATCGCCAGTCGGAGCGTCAGCAACAACCAAGCTTGCACCGGCAGCATTCGCCTCACAGACTATGAGTGTTTGGTATTTGTCAAATGCCTCAGCACAAGCGATCAATGCACAGTTGGTAAAGTTTTATCATATTGATACACAAGTAATTTATTTTACAATCATCGGTATTGTTTCAGTCGTCATTGGAATTGTCTTATGGTTGTTCTCGAAAAAAATCCATCAGTTTATGCGCGGCGTTAATTGATATAATGAGAAAAGGACAGGGGATGTTGCACCTCCTGTCTTTTTTCATTTTGGATTAAACACGCATTTAAAATATAAATTCATATTAAAAAATTGGTTGTTATTTTTACGTAGAATTATTATAATAGAATCATAATGCATAATATTCATATAAAGCCCTGATTCATTAGAGCTATATCAACTACTAAGATAGTAAATACCACTACAAGTTATAAGTTGTCAACGTAAATGAAAGCGATTACCAAAGGTTTAGAAGAAAGCCCTCAAAGAGGTGATTAATGATGGATTATCAGGAGTTGAAGGGAAATTTTTCTTGGAAAGAGGCTGAGCATTTTTTTAATTGGCAACCAGGTGCAAGTATCAATATGGCATACCTAACATGTGATCGTTGGGCAACAGAATCTGATCGTATTGCAATTTATTGGGAAGATGAAGCAGGGAATCAGCAGACATGGACCTATCTACAACTAATGGAACAATCAAACCGGCTGGCAAACGGATTGCAATCAATGGGAATTAAAAAAGGTGATCGCGTCGCAGGATTGTTAGGAAAGGATATGGAGTTAATCATTGCAATTTTGGCAACATGGAAAGTTGGTGCAATTTATGTTCCGCTCTTTACCGCGTTTGAAACAGATGCCATTATGCACCGTTTGAATGATTCCGGTGCACATCTGGTCATAACAAACAAACAACAGGTGGAAAAAATTGCTGATAAAGCTGCAACTGTTCAAATTCTTTTGTCTGACGGTTTGACAAATGAGGGTCAAACATTTTGGCAGTTTGTGGAGTCTTTTTCCACGGAACATAAGATGCAACCAACACTTGAAACGGATCCTGCTGTTATTCAGTATACTTCTGGAACAACGGGATTGCCAAAAGGAGCAGTTTTAACGCATAAAGGTATTATCTCCCTTTATCCATATACAAAATTTGCCCTAAACTTGGAAAATGACGACATATTTTTTGGCGGGGCAGATTTGGGCTGGGCATATGGATTAATGGCTTGTACATTTTCCCCATTGAGTTTTGGCATACCGATCGTTGCCTACAGTGGCCAATTTCAAGTTGAGAAAATTTATGAATTACTGGATAAATATGCGGTGACCAACTTTACCTATGCGCCGACTGCCTACCGGATGATGAAGGCTGCCGGTAAGGACCTGTTAAAACAATATAATCTCAAGGTAAGCAAGTTTAGTAGTGCTGGAGAACCGTTAAATGGTGAGGTAGTCCGGTTTTTTGAGAAACATTTTGGAAGGGGAATATATGATCAGTATGGTTCAACCGAAACGGGCATGATTGTAAACAATTATAATATTATAGATATGTGTGTGAAACCTGGGTCCATGGGGTTTCCAATACCGGGTTTCAAGGTTGAACTAATCGATTATCAAGGCAACCCCGTAAAACAAGGTGAGACCGGCCAAATCGCGGTTGATAGCACGAACGACTTTTTCCAGTTTCAAACATATTGGAAAAACCCGCAAAAAGCAGCAGACAAGAAACTTGGCAGATGGTTTATCACGGGTGATCTTGCCAAAATGGATGAAGATGGTTATTACTGGTTCCAGGGGCGGGCGGACGATGTGATTTCCAGTGCAGGGTATCGAATTGGTCCGACTGAAGTGGAGGATAGTCTGATGTCGCATCCAGCTGTTGTAGAAACCGCCGTTGTTGGCAAACCGGATGAAACAAAAGGTGAAATTGTAAAAGCATTTGTTGTGTTAAACAAAGGATACAACCCATCGGATGAATTAGCGGAAGAACTTAGTCAGTATGTTAAGAAAAAATTATCGAAACATCAATATCCAAGGGAAGTAGAGTTTTTGCCAGAATTGCCTAAAACACAAAGTGGTAAGATCCAGCGATATATGCTGCGGAAAATGCATGTGGAACAATAGGTTGTATACCGTGGACCTACCGTCATGAAAGAATATTATAAAAATCCAGAGGAAACAGAAGAGGCATTCGCAGGTGGTTGGTTCCATAGTGGTGATTTGGTCAGAATGGATGATGAGGGATTTATTTATGTTGTTGATCGTAAAAAGAACATAATTATTAGTGGTGGAGAAAACATTTATCCCGCGGAGATTGAGGAAATTCTTTATCAGATGCCCGAGGTATTGGAGTGTGCAGTTATCGGTGCGTCTGATAAACAATGGGGTGAACGGGTAAAGGCGATTGTCGTATTACAGCCTGATCAGACATTAACCGAACAACAGGTTATTGACTATTGCCAGCAATATCTTGCATCGTATAAAAAACCAAGAGAAGTTGTGTTTACGGATGAATTACCAAGGAATGCTTCGGGAAAGATTTTGAAATATGTATTACAAAGTGAAGAGCAAATTCGCTGAAAAAAGGAAGAAAAATGTATGTTCATTTTTTGACTTGACATTCAAAAAATGAATAGTTAGAATAATATTAACTCGATGATAATATAGTAGTGCGTAGGGGAAGTGTTGGGAAATTGTCATTACGCGAAAAAAAGGCAGCGAAGAAAAAAGCGGAGATGATTAGGTCGGCTTTAAGCATTATTGAAGAAAAGGGATATCATGCTACAACAATGGAGGATATTGCCTCCAAATTATTAATGACTAAGGGTTCAGTCTACTATTATTTTAAGGATAAGCAGGATCTGTTATTTCAAAGTCAAAAAATGCTATTAACCCAATGTATTACCAATATAGAAGAAATTAGAGCCGAAGATTTGGATATATCTGAAAAACTCCGGAAGATCATGGTTGTACACATTGAATATCTGATTACTGAACGAACCGGATTTGCCATGGGATCCAAACCGGAACAATTTTTCTCAGGTGACCAATTGAAAGGTATTTTACAACTACGAGATCAATATAGTAAGCATATTGATGATATATTGCAAGAGGGAATTGCTGAAGATGTTTTTACTGCCGTTGATATCAAGATTGTCCGTAATATTATACTTGGGGCAATGAACTGGGTGATTGAGTGGTATTCACCAACAGGCGTAAAAGATAAAACAGAATTGGCAGAATCGATAGCAGACTATTTATTGCGTATTTTGATCAAGGATACCTACAAGGTGGAGAGAGGAATGATACGATGAAAATGGAAGATGTATCTGCAGTAGTAACTGGTGGCGCTTCTGGTTTAGGGGAAGCAACGGTCCGGAACATTGTTGCAAATGGCGGAAAGGCAACCATTTTGGATCTGCAAGCGGAAAAAGGTAATCGCTTGGCGGCGGAGCTTGGGGAAAATGTAACTTTTGTCCAAACCGATGTTACCAATGAGGGCAATGTTAGCGCTGCATTAAATCAGGCAATAGAATCATATGGATCGATCACGACACTTGTGAATTGTGCCGGGATTGGAAACGCGGAAAAAACATACAGCAATAGAAAAGGTCCCCATCAGTTAGCATCGTTTTCCAAGGTGATTCAAGTAAATTTAATTGGAACGTTTAATGCGATCCGTCTAGCCGCAGAAAAAATGAGTGATAATGAACCGAATGAAAATGGTGAACGAGGAGTGATCATTAATACCGCATCTGTTGCCGCCTATGAAGGACAAATGGGCCAGGTCGCCTATAGTGCTTCCAAGGGTGGAATTGTTGGAATGACCTTACCGATTGCAAGAGATTTAGCTAATTTGGGGATAAGGGTAATGACCATTGCACCAGGTTTATTTGAAACGCCATTGTTCGGTGAGCTGCCTGAGAAAGTAAGAACCGCATTGGGGAAAATGACACCGTTTCCATCAAGGTTGGGAAATCCAGACGAATATGGCACCCTTGCCAAAAGTATCATGGAAAATCCGATGTTGAATGGAGAAGTAATTCGCCTTGATGGTGCAATCCGCATGCAACCGAAATAAAGTTCAACGTGAATGATGATCGTGTTTACAAATCTTTCGTTCGATTTGAAATGAAAATTTTTATAACAGGAGGAACATGTTTATGCGTGAAGCAGTAATAGTTGAAGCAGTAAGAACACCGGTAGGAAAGCGGAATGGGGTGTTAAGCGATGTACGTGCGGATGTACTGGCGGCAAAACCATTAGCTGAGATAGTGAAAAGGGCTGGTATTTCCCCTGATTTAGTGGAAGACGTTGTATTTGGCTGCGTTTCCCAGGTTGGGGAGCAATCGTTGGATATTGCCAGAGTTGCGGCTTTAACAGCCGGATATCCAATTGAGGTTCCTGGTACAACGGTTGACCGGCAATGTGGTTCCAGTCAACAGGCGGTTCATTTTGCGGCACAGGCAATCATCAGTGGGGATATGGATGTTGTTGTTGCGGGTGGAATTGAAAGCATGTCCCGCGTACCAATGGGATCCAATCGACAAGGCGTTGCTTTTAGTCCGGAATTAACTGCGAACTACGAAATGATTCATCAAGGTTTATCCGCTGATAGGATTGCCGAAAAATGGGGATTTAGCCGGGAAGCAATGGATCAATTCTCGCTGGAAAGTCATCAAAAAGCAATCAAGGCACGTAATGAAGGGCGTTTTGAAAAGGAAATCATGCCTTTGGAAGTGACATTAGAAGGCGGTCAAACTATTACGGTGAAACAGGATGAAGGTCCACGAGAAAATACGAGTCTGGAAAAACTCAATTCATTAAAACCTTCCTTTCAAGAAAAAGGAAAAATCACTGCAGGAAATGCTAGTCAAATTAGTGATGGTGCCAATGCAATCTTGTTGATGTCCAGGGAAAAAGCAGAAGATTTAGGTTTGAAACCAAGATTCCGGGTGCTTGCCCGCTCTGTTGTTGGTTCTGATCCAACACTCATGTTAACAGGCCCAATTCCGGCTACAGAGAAGGTGCTGAAAAAAGCGGGACTCTCCATCGATGATATTGATATTTTTGAAGTGAACGAGGCATTTGCGTCAGTACCAATGGCCTGGCTACAAGAAACAGGAGCAGATCCAAAGAAATTGAACCCGAATGGTGGTGCGATTGCATTGGGTCATCCACTAGGTGCAAGTGGTGGGCGCTTAATGATTACCATGCTCCATGAACTTGAACGAACTGGCGGACGCTATGGATTACAAACCATGTGTGAAGGTCATGGAATGGCGAATGCGACGATTATTGAACGGCTCGATGAATAGATTAAGAGAAAAATTTTAAAGAGCGTGTTCAAAAAGGAGGATAAAAAGGACCGAGAAGTTCTAGGCGGCGTAGCTTTGAGCACCGGAGTGTACA
>NZ_JBFNXI010000072.1:0-9696 GCF_040812445.1 Lentibacillus sp. L22
CAATCACAAAACATTTAAAGAAGGAAATATTACCGTGAAATTAAAGGATAGAAGAATATAAAAGTAAAAAAAGGTAAACAAAATAATCATTTATACCGGCTCTTTCATCGCGGAATCAATCCGCTTGGTTATATGATTCTATTTTTTATAGTATTATATGGCTCAAAATATGCAAATGAAATATATCAGCCTTATGAGGGGCTATTTTTTAATCCAGGATAGTATGAAAGATTATGCCATCAAAGGGGAGGGAGCATTCCTGTTACGGGTCTGATGGAATAAAACGGGATGAAATTATTATGAAAAAGAAGCATATTAACGGTATACTTCTTTTGTTTATCAGATTTACATAGGATAATAGGTTTAATAGCGTTGGTGAGGTATTTTAATAGGAAGAACGCACATACCGATATATTAGAATTAAGTTTGGGGAGCAATGCAAAAATACGTATCTGAAAAGTATGTCATTTGGTATAGCAATGAGCACATACACTTCACCCATCTTGCTGGATATTTTATAATTCGTAATGTATTTTGGAAGGGAATATAAGTTGACAAGCAAAGGGTGTTTTAAACGAAGGGGGGATTTGATGACGATGACACAACAATTAGTAGGAAAAACAGCGGTTGTTACCGGAGCAAGCAGTGGTATTGGCTCAGCCATCGCGAAAGAACTTGCCGAGGCAGGGGCAAATGTCGTGCTTGCTGCAAGGAACGGGGAGAAACTTGCCACAATAGCCGAAGAAATGAATCAGAAAGCAAAAATGCTATGTGTTAAAATAGACGTGACGAAGCAAAAGGATGTGAATTTTCTGGCTGAGCGCGCCCAACAAGCATTTGGCAGTGTAGATATTTATGTTAATAATGCCGGCATGATGGGGTCAAGCAGAGTACTAGAAGGAGACGTCTCTGATTGGGAGCAGATGATTGATATTAATGTGAAGGGTGTTCTTTATGGCATCCATTCCGTCTTACCTGATATGTTGGAAAAGAAAAGTGGACATATTGTCAATATCGCTTCGGATTCCGGATTTGAAGTGACAGAGCGATTGACCGTATACTGTGCAACGAAATTTGCTGTACGTGCAATCTCCGCTGGTATGGAGAAAGAGCTTGTCCAAACTGGCGTGCGCGTCACTAGTATTTCACCGGGCATGGTGGAAACGCCGTTAAGTTCAGAAAGCCCATTTGAAAGCAATCGGAAAAAACTTGAACCGAAAGACATTGCGCGAGCCGTTGTTTATGCGGTGACTCAGCCGGATTATGTGAATGTCAATGAAATTTTGGTTAGACCTGTTTAAGTGAATGGTTTTTCTGAACAGCGTAAGGCTTTGTAAAAGAACAATAGAAGTATCTATAATTATCGAGGATGAGTGATGAAGTTTGCGCCTAGTCTACGATATTAAGATATTAAAATACTATCCCAAGTTAGTTTGGAATAGTATTTTTTTCGAATGACAATGATTTTATCGGGTGTTAAGGAGTAAATAGGAGTAAATATAGAATGTGGAAAGCCATAAAAAGCAATATTGGGTTTTCATTGCTTTTATTATTATTTATCATACTGATGAGTGGTGGAGTGGTAGGAAGGGGGATTTTGTATGAAATGCACTGTGCATCGTACAGCCAAAAATTTAAGGTATCGAATACTGACAATTAAAGGAGAGAACTATATTCTGGATATGGGAGGGGCGTCCCTTTGGAAGCTATTATTTCCTTTTTTCTACTGGCTGCTTCCCAATCGTGTATATAAAGTGGAGGATCCAGAAATTGCAGAAGAATTAACAGCTCCTACCGTAAAGGAAAAGGTGGGTTCTTCTCAATTTTTATGGGCGATCTTAGCCTCTATTGCTGCCAGCAGTTTAAGCCCTATAGCGAATTATTTTGACGTTGATATTCCGATTTATGTAAATGCAATCATTGTGACAGTTATTGTTGTTCTCATGATATTACTCATCTTTACTATCAGTCGAATGTTTAAAAAAAACATGTATCAAATAATCGACCTTAGTCAGTTATTTAAAGGTCGCTTATGGGTCATGCCTGATTCATTTAAAGTTATTTTTCTGGTTACATTCGTTTATGTTGGCTGTGTTGGATTGGGAGTAATGGGAGCCGCAGCATATATTGAATATGGTAATTGGATAATATTGATATTTTCAACTATGCTTATATTTGCTGGGATCGTTTTGCCCGGACTCGCAACGATAATTGAGGGGAATACAAGGGTCATGTTTCTGGGTGGCAAAAGATCAAAAGCTTTCCCACAGGATGATGCCTAGAGTCTCGGATTGTAAGTGTAAAATGAATTAGGAGGGAAATTATCATGCTACTAATTGAATCAATTGGAGAAGGAACAGGCAAACTTATGATTTTGAATAGAGCAGCATGATCTTCCCGTCAGAGGAAACAGAGAAGCAAGGAATGTGGTATGATTATTCGGGGTACAGATACCGCCTTTAAAGCAGGAAGTCATGGTATTATAACAACGATGGCCGAAACAGCGGAATTTGCAGTTGGTTGACCAGTTGGATCGTTAATAGGTGCCGGTTTTGCTATGGTGGCGGGAAAGCTTTCGATTGGGTCTATGATCATGCAGATGATATACGAGAAGGTGCAAATCACTATGGGAAGGTAGAAAAAATTTCGTAGGCGATGCGTGGTCAGGAATAACTGATGGTTTAGGAACAATTTTTGGTTAAAGATTTGATGGAGGGATAAAACTTGAAAGATTCTTTAGTTACATTTTACAGAAACAAGGATCTATACACATTATTTTATGATCAGGATGACGGGCTTATTTATAAAATACCAATTCGTAAAAAAAACTCTTATGTTAAAGTATATTTGGGTTCTATAGCACTTTATATCACTGGAAATCTTCTTAACGGCTTCTATCAAGAATATAATAGCTTGTTCCTGGATATTAGCTTGTTTATTATTTCTCTAGTAATTGCTTATTTCACGGCTAATAAACTTCATCAAACCTATTATACAGAGGAAAAAAAACGCCCGATTGTTCTAGATGATTATTTTTTAGAAGAGTGTGCCTATAAGGGTATGAGACAATCACGAATAGAATTAAATGTTGTTATCCTTTCCTTTCTATTTGCAGTAGTTACTTTTATTATATTTTTTGCTATTAATAGTATTACACCGTTGATTCTAGGTTATTTAAGTACTGCTGTATTTCTTGGCTGCATTTATATGAAACCACTAAAGCGAAAAAAAATAATTAAAAAGCTAAGGGATGAAAAAATTCAGACCCAACAATAGATTATGTGTGTAATAGCTTGACAAGTTGATTAATGATAAGGACCAAACCATTCATAATTGGAATCAATGAAATGACAATGAAGGGTTATGGTATATTCAGGACACCCCAAGGGGATGGATACCAATAATCGGCTCTACCTCGATGAATGATATTTCTTCTGCCACTCCACTTCCACAATGCTGTAAGAGACCTTGATAAGCAGCGAAAAGGCGGAAAGCCATCCAAAACTGCAATAACCAATAACGATAAGAAAACGGAATCGCCTATCGTAATGTTGTTTTCAAGTATTATAATTTTATTCCCGAAAAAATAGATGCAGCTTTCGAAGACTTCAATGTAAGAAGCATTTAAGGATGAAAAACATTTTTTCCGGTATTTTCACTAGTGGAAGAAACAATAAGTAGAAACTTTGCTGAGACGCGCAAAGGGTGCTATCCATAAAATAAAAGGCTGGTTCAGCTAGTAGCTATAGCTAGAAGAAAATCTTCAGGAAGGGATTGAACGGTGATGTTAAAAAGACTATCAGAGGAGGACTTTGCCGTTTAAAGGGGGTCACTTGAATCCGGTAGACAAAGTCCTAGCTCATTGGGGTTTGCATTAATATTATTTATCTTTTTTCAGCCTTTAATATTTTTTTTAACCTATATTGTAGCTGCAGATAGCACCATTTTTCCATATGAAGGTGGATTGTTTACGTTACATTTAATAATAACAAGCGCCTTAGTTCTCCTATCCATTGTTTACGCCGTTCCAAAGATATATATGAAAGGTCAAAAGATACAGTACCTATTGATTACTTTAGTATCGCAAAACACGGGAGGAGTATGTTTTTATCTTTCCGCACTGTTTCTAATTGGTGCAGATAGGATGATTTCGCAAAAGTCCCTGTTGATATTTACCTGTATAACATTGTTATTTGGTTTACTTGTGTTTACTGTGACATGTATTCGGTTCTATATTCTGCTAGGAAAAGGGGAATATCGTAAGGGGTCTAAAAAGGATAAATTAAGATCTAAGGCTGAATATGATATAAAGTCGTTTGTTCCAATAATTATTGTAGGTAGTGATTGTAGGTAGTGTTGGATTGCTTTTCATTCTACAATACCTTGTTAGGACGTTTGGTCTTGCTGATATTGAATCCATTGTAATGGTAACACTATTTATTTTACTTTTCTATACTATGCTTTTTGTCCTGCCAGAACAACTCGTAATACTTTACTGTAAATACCGCTTCGATAGTTTTAACTATGACAAGAACGGAAACCTAAAACCAATGGGAACAGATAGAATGGGTGCTGCCAAATGAATATCATGGATAATCACTTTATATTAATAGCTTATAAGTCTATGATGAAATGGTGAGTAAACGTGATATGAGTAGTGATAAAACGTGGAAAATAAAAAATGCACAGACTGCAAAATTGTTGGCGACGATTGGTAGTATGGTGTGCATGGCGATGGCTGTTTTTATGTTCATTTTGAGCATATTTATTCCGATAGAAGTCACCATTAATGATTCTTATGTACGCGGGACATTACCCGAATTTGTTGCTTATCCTGCACCATTTGACATTTTTATTGGTCATGCTTGTTGGGTTATTTATAATAGAAATTATTGCGCTTCTGATCGGTAGACATGTACCAAAAAAAGCAACGACGGTACAAGGAGTGATTCTGATCGTCATTGGGTTTCCGGCTATGGTAGCAATCGGTGCAGGAATTCTTTTCATAATTGCCGGGGTACAGACGTTTTTGGCCAAGAAAGTGAGAGAGTTGACTGCGTAAAAACGCCCAATTTGTTTTAATTCTACCTAATTGGGGAAAGTATAATTGGATTACTTAAATAGGGAGTGTTACGACATGACTGAAAGAATTTTCACCAGCCCCGCTAAATATGTTCAGGGGAAAAATGTCATTCAAAATATTGGGGAATACGTAAAGGACCTTGGTGAGCAAACCATTGTCATAGCGGATGAAACGGTTTGGGATATTGCCGGGAACGAACTGGTTAACCAATTGAAACATAAAAACCTTAAGGCCGAGAAAGTTATCTTTAACGGAGAAGCTTCCAAAACAGAAATTCAGCGGATAACTGACATTGCTAAAAATGCTAATGCAACAGTGGTTATCGGTGTCGGTGGTGGTAAAACGCTCGATACCGCTAAAGCTGTATCAGACGAATTGAACGGCTATACTGTGATTGTACCCACAACTGCTTCAACCGATGCACCAACAAGTGCGTTATCCGTAGTTTATTCAGATGATGGGGTTTTTGAAGGTTATCGTTTCTACAATAAAAATCCAGATCTTGTTGTTGTCGATACAAAAATTATTGCAGGCGCACCACCACGTTTTCTGGCCTCAGGGATTGCGGATGCATTGGCGACCTGGGTGGAAGCTCGAAGCGTCATCCTGGCAGGAGGCAACACAATGGCAGGCGGCAAAACAACAATTGCCGGACAAGCGATTGCTGAAAAATGTGAAGAAACACTTTTCAAATATGCCAATCTAGCTTATGAATCCGTGAAAGTCAAATCAGTAACGCCAGCGCTTGAATCTGTTGTGGAAGCCAACACTCTGCTCAGCGGTTTAGGCTTTGAAAGTGGCGGCCTCGGAGCAGCACACGCTATTCACAATGGCTTCACAGCTTTGCATGGTGACATCCATAATATGACACATGGTGAAAAAGTTGCTTTTGGTACGCTTGTCCAACTCGCGCTCGAAAAATGCGATTTGAGGGAGATTGAGCGCTACATTGCGCTGTATACAAGCCTTGATTTGCCAGTCACTTTGGAAGACATCAAATTGAAAGATGCAACAAGAGATGACATCATGAAAGTGGCTCAAGCGGCTACCACTGAAGGTGAAACAATCCATCAAGCCTTTAAGGTCACAGCAGACGATGTCGCCGATGCAATTTTTGCAGCTGATCAGTATGCAAAAGCCTATAAAGAAAAACATGCGCAGTAAGTATTAACAGGGAAGAACGCTATTGGTAAATTTAAAAGGACATCCCGTACTCCGGATGTCCTTTTGCTTGCTGAGCAGAAAAATAGCATTCGGGCTCAACCATGGCCCAAGAGTTAATCCTAATGTATTCCAAACATCAGTTAACGAAAAAGCGCTGGCCTACATCAACGTGTTATACTGTAATTACATTGTTTTTAAAAAGGAGCGATACATATGGGCAAAAAATATATTGGGTATGCCGGAACCTATACACGGCAAACGAGTGAAGGGATCTATCGGTTCGAATTGGATGTAGATGCTGGAACATTGGGTAAAACAGAGGTGGCGGCCAAGGTTGGGAGCCCTACTTATGTAACTGTCCGTGATGACAACAAGTATCTTTACTCGGTTGCGCAGGATGGGGATCAAGGTGGTGTCAATGCATATACGTTGGATAGTAGAACTGGTGCATTGACGAAGATAAACAGCCAGCTGGAGGATGGCGCACCACCTTGTCATTTAACGGTTCGAGGCGATCAAGTTGTTACTGCTAATTATCATAAAGGGGTTGTTGGACTGTACCAAGTGGATGAACAGGGTGCATTACAAGCCGGGTCATTTGTTTTCCATGAAGGAAGCGGGCCGCATAAGCGTCAGGAACATTCACATGTGCATTATGCTGGATTCTCGCCGGATGGGAAATATGTCCTTGCTTGTGACCTTGGTACGGACGAGCTAGTGACCTATCAAATAGAAGATAACGGATTAAGGCGCGTTGCAACATTGCAGGTCAACGGTGGCAGTGGTCCGCGACATATTGTTTTCCATCCAAATCAAAAAGTGGCCTATCTGATTACCGAATTAAGTTCAGAAATCATTGTTTTGGCATACGATACGGAAACGGGCAGTTTTTCGGAAAAACAATATATCAAGACAATCCCGGCTGATTTTATGGAGACGAATGATGCCAGTGCGATTCATATTTCTTCAGATGGAAAATTTGTTTATGCTGGAAATCGCGGGCACAATAGTATTGCCGTTTTTGCTGTTGACGATGAAACAAACAAGCTTTCGTTAGTAGAATACATGCCATCTGGCGGAGAATGGCCGCGGGATTTTGTGTTGGATCCAAGTGAGAATTATCTTGTTGCATCCAATCAGCATACGGGAAATGTAGTTTTATTTGCACGTGATAGTGAAACAGGAAGGCTTTCCAAATTGGATTCAGAAATTGCAGTACCTGAAGTGGTCTGTGTGAAATTTTTACAGTAAGGGGTCAGTTTTCCTTCATCTTAAAGCGTTAAAGCATGACGCATCATATAAAGCAAAAAAACTCCTCGTAGTTGAACTATGAGGAGTTTTTTTACGTGTTTTTTACTTTATTGAATATCAATTTGTTTTGAGGCAGGTGCGGTTGTATCTTTTTTTGGAATTTCTACTTTAAGGATTCCATCTTCCAATTTCGCGGAGATCTCGTCCTCATTTACATTGTCCACATAAAAGCTGCGGACGAATTCACCGTAATGGCGTTCTTGGCGGATTACTTTGTTATTTTCATCTTTTTCTTCGTGATTGTTGTCACGTTTAGCTGAAATGGTTAAATGATTATTTTCTATATTAATGTTGATATCCTCTTTTGCAATACCTGGTAAATCCGCTTCAATATAATAAGCATTATCCTTTTCCGTAATATCGGTGCGGAATGAACCAAGTTCCTGATTTAACGGAGAAAAGACATCACGGTTAAACGCATCATCAAACGATTTTAGCATGTTGCGAAATACATCTTCATTTCTTTTGTGAAAAGGCATTAAGTCAAACATCATATCTTCCTCCTTCATTTCGTTTACAATTAAATTATATACCATTATTAAATAATAGTCAATATAAACTGGACAAAAAACTTTAAATAACGTCCATTTACTTAGAAATACATATATGAATTGAGTATATTTTGACCTTTATTGACTAATTGATATTCAGCGGAACACGTTTATTATGTGCTGTTTTTTCTGCATCATGCAATTTACAAATAATATCTCTTTCACTGGGCAATCTATTTCTAACGAGGATTTAAAGGGGGATTCCCGGATGGTGAATATTATTTTCATCGTTATGGTGGTCATTGGCTTACCAGTTTCTGTTATTGGTTCAATGCTTGATTGGCCCACCATATTTATGTTTGTTGTTTATTGTTTAACCATTATTGCTTTGGCAGGTTTTATTGGCCGGGCAACCGATAGCCTGACAATAGTAATGGGTTCAAGAATTGGCGGGCTATTGAATGCAACGTTTGGGAATGCGGTTGAGTTGATTATTTCAATTTTTTCCCTGAAGGCTGGGCTTGTCGGGATTGTATTGGCTTCATTAACTGGCTCGGTGCTGGGAAATTTATTGTTTGTTGCTGGCTTGTCTTTTTTTGTTGGCGGATTAAGGTATAAACGTCAGAAGTTTAATATATATCATGCGCAACATAATGCGGGACTATTGATTTTTGCCGTACTTGTTGCCTTTGTGATTCCGGAAGTGTTTTCATATGGGATGAATGACCGTCATACAATGATTTTTAGTATCGGGATCTCCATTATTTTAATCATTTTGTACGCTGCAACATTAGTATTTAAATTGGTCACGCATCGCGGGGTATATGCAAGTAAAAAGGAAAAAGCGGAAAATCAAGCGGAGGAAGAACCGGAATGGGGTAAAGGCAAGTCGGTTATTGTGTTAGCCCTATCAACGATCGCAGTTGCCTATGTTTCGGAAAAACTCGTCGATACGTTTCATTTAGTCGGTGAAACATTTGGCTGGTCAGAACTGTTTATTGGGGTCATTATTGTTGCCATTGTCGGTAATGCAGCGGAACACGCATCGGCAGTTATTATGGCATATAAAGATAAAATGGATGTGGCGATGGAAATTGCGGTAGGATCAACCTTGCAAATTGCGATGTTCGTTGTACCAGTACTTGTGCTAATATCGCTCTTTTTTTCCAATCCGATGTCTTTGGTGTTTTCGTGGGCTGAATTAGTCAGTATGGCCATGGCTGTGTTGTTGATGGCTATGATATCGGTGGATGGGGATTCGAATTGGTTTGATGGGATGGTTCTACTTGCCGCCTACGTCATTATGGGAGTCGGCTTTTATTTTCTGTAAAATAACAGCAAGCTCCCCCTTGATATTTGGGGGAGCTTGCTGTTATAGCGTTTTAGCCGGCAGTTTTGTCCGAAAAGATTTCCGGGTTAGTTTCCGGGCGGTCGATTCGTGCGGTATTTATTATTGTTTTTCATATCGTTTATTTCTTGTTTGCTTTTGTTCTTTGTTTTTGTTTTTGTTTTATCTTTTGCCATTGGATTCCCTCCTTGTTATGTAGTTTGGCTTTTTGGAGAGAAAAAATGTAGTACTTTTGAGGGTCAACACCAAAACCAATGGTTGATATTGATAGGTAAATATGGTAATGGTGCTAAATAAAT
>NZ_JBFNXI010000073.1:0-8758 GCF_040812445.1 Lentibacillus sp. L22
TGTACACTCCGGTGCTCAAAGCTACGCCGCCTAGAACTTCTCGGTCCTTTTTATCCTCCTTTTGAACACGCACTTAAAAGTATATAAAACTACTATAGTGATTTTTGTACCTTTTTGTCAACAAGTCAAAAAGTACTAGCTTACTATTTCCGTTCCAGCGCTGACCAAAGTTTTTGGAAACAAATTACCTGAGTTGGTTAACTCGGTCCAGTTTTCCCAATGACCGGATACCCATCCTTTGTCGTCAACATAACCATATTCTCGCCTTCGATTGGGCGAAGATAAAATGATTGTCCAATTGAATTTTCCCGGTTTCCGTAACTGTCATATCTATTTCGTCAGGATGAATCGGATTTCCCGTACGATCATGGCACATCAAACAATTTTCCGGCGTTCAATTTTATCAATGTTTTCCAGCATAGCCCCTGTCCCTTTGGCAACGCAATTCTTTGGTTCTTCGGAAATAAATACAGGAACCTTTAATTCCTCTGCCAATAATTGGTCAATACCGTGAATTAATGCCCCTCCTCCTGTTAGAATGACACCACGGTCGATAATGTCAGCGGACAATTCTGGTGGTGTTTGTTCCAGGATAGATTTGGCAGCTTGGGTAATTAGATTTGCCGATTCACGGAGTGCGCCTTCGATTTCATCAGAATAAACGGTAATCGTCTTTGGCAAACCGGTTACCATGTCACGTCCGCGAATATCCATTTCCTCTTTGCGCGAGTCCTTGAAAATGGTCGCTACATTAATTTTAATTTCCTCCGCGGTACGTTCTCCAATTAACAATTTATATTTTTTCTTTATGTATTGAAGTATTTCCCCATCAAATTTATCACCAGCCATTTTAATCGATTTCGCCGTAACAATATCACCCATTGACAGGATTGCAATATCGGTTGTACCGCCACCAATATCAACAACCATATTGCCACTCGGTTGAAAAATTTCCATGCCGGCCCCAATCGCTGCGACCTTTGGCTCCTCTTCCAAATACACCTTTTTACCGCCGGATTTTTCCGCTGCTTCCCTTATCGCCTTTTGCTCGACCTTGGTAATATTCGTAGGGCAGCAAATCAGCATACGAGGTTTTGCCAAAAATCCTTTCACATTAATTCTATCAATAAAATGTTTTAACATTGCTTCCGTCACATCAAAATCCGCAATAACCCCATCTTTCAACGGGCGGGTAGCTTCAATATTTCCCGGTGTACGTCCAACCATTCTGCGTGCAGCCTCGCCTACTTCCAGCACACGACCAGTATTACGATTCATAGCAACAACAGAAGGTTCATCCAAGACAATCCCCTTCCCCTTTAAATGAATTAAAACATTGGCTGTCCCAAGATCAATTCCAATATCCCTGGATAACATGAGTCAAGATCCTCCTTGCTTTTAAATCCGTGTTCACAAAGTTGCCGAATGAGAAGCAAGCCAGCGAAGAGATTCACTGCTCATCATTTGCCGACTTTTTGAACAACCTTTATTACTATGGCATCAGTCAGAGGACATAATGCTGCTAATTTTATATTTTAACATAGATTACATGAATAAACTGCCCCAAAACAGAAAATAGTTAGGAAGATTTACCCAGAAAATGGGAAGAGTTTAGGACTGCCGTAAAAATGCACATCATAAGGAAAAAATTGATCGGTTCAGGAACAATATCGATCGTGCACACGTGAAAGTTGATCGTATGCTCATGAAAGTTGATCGAGAATGCATAAAAGTCGATCGGTCCGGACAAAAAGTTGATCGAGAACTGATGAAAGTCGATCGATATACACCCCCGGGAGCAAACAACAAATACCGGAAAATCCACACGTTCATTGGATTTTCCGGTATCAGGTGAAAATAATTTTCATTTTAATTTGCGATCATCACCCCCTTAGCGGTCATCCTGCTCATCCAACCGGTTCAATGGTTGTTGCACTTTCCGGTTCATCTTTATACTTCTTTCTGGTTGCCTCACCTCCGCGAAGATGGCGGATGGATTTATGGTATTCGAGTATATCTTTTACCTGATTTGCTAGTTCCGGATGTATTTCTGGCAGTCTTTCCGTTAAATCTTTGTGAACTGTACTTTTGGATACACCAAATTCCTTTGCTATCATACGGACAGTTTTCCTCGTCTCAACGACATATTTCCCTATCCTGATAGTCCTTTCCTTGATGTAATCGTGCACACCGTTCGCCTCCCTAAGTTGTCTGTTTCCGAGGTGTGTATCTGAGACAAGGTGGTCAAGAAATTAGACTACGTATCAACTAGAAATGTTTGATTGTGAGCGATGTCTCTTAAAATCCCAATATTCAAAAAACACAGGACATAGCTATCCTGAAAATGGTATGCTGGTCTATTATCGATATATATGAAAATGAACTCGAGTTTAGAAGGAATGTATGTATTAGTGGTTGACAAATTGGTTTGACATGCTACACAAGCTCTCACCTCAGACATCATTTGATTGCTTGGTTTGTAACATTTTATTATTGCTCTTCGTGGATTATGATTAAAATTACGCGTTTCATGGAAGGGGACAAACAGTATTTTTGTTAGTGGTGAATTACAGCTACTGAAAAGCAGTATGTGGAAACGTAAAATACTTAACGCAGAGATAGGTCTCTTGCCGTAATTCACCACATGAAGGAGCAACCAATTACAAAAGATAACTACTCGTTAATCAATATCACCATACCCTGGGTCATGTGCAATCACATCTCCGGAATGAGCGCCCATTCCTGCAGTCAACACAATTCCGAATGACATGACAACCGCAAGAGCAAGTAAACGTACCTTTTTCATGTAAATCCCTCCCTTCTTCATTTTTCGTTACAAGCATAAGATGTGGAAAAATTATGGTAAAAGCAGGGTAAGTACCCCACTCACATCACTTCATTTCATGTCCGCCAAATCATTTAGTGGCAGTCTGGAGAAGAAATAATCACTTCTTTTTTCAATGAATTGATTGTATGATTGAAGCAGTATATTTTTATCTTGTTTGGCAGCTCCCAAATAATACAGTTTAAAGGGGCTGTCTATTGGCACTTCATTTAAAAGTTTAATTGCTTGGTCATAATTGCCTTTTGCTATTTCAATATGGGCTTGCTCACTTTTGTCATCGCTTACAATACCATCCACCTGTTTAAAATGTGCCGACAAGAATGGTATGTTTTGCTGGTGTATAGCACGAAGACTATCTTGATAATGATATTTCTCTGCTAATTTTGAAGCTTTATTCAAATGATACATACCTTGGAAATAAGTATCGAATGTGTACGTGAGTCCCAAGTTGATATGCATGTTTACGATTGTTTGATTATTGGTTGTTTCATTGAGTACCCGAAATGCATACTTCCTGGCCATAATTAACTCGTTTCTTGTCCAATAATAAATAAACAAGTTTTGATAGAGTCTTAAATTAAAATAAAATAACAACTGAACATCTTCTACCGCATCAAACAAATCGGACAGCTTATCAAGGAAATTCCCAAACTTGCCAAATTCCCGCAGATCAAAATGACAGGCTAATTTCAGCAGTTCAATGACACATTGCAACTCGGGGTCATCCGTCTTATAAAAGGATAGATGCTCCGCTAATGCTCGTGAGTACTGACCAGATTGTCGTTTTCGATTCACAACCAGCTGATATATTTCTGCCCATTCCCGGTTGGAAGCATTGCTGGATTCCCGATTTTTATTGACCAGTAATTGTAGATCATTTATATAGCCGTTTGTATATAGAAACTCCATTCCTTTTTTCTTAATTTCATCGGATGTCGATTGCAAACAAAATTGCCGCATTAATTGTAAGGCAGTCTCATTGTTATGTTCCCGAAACAACATGAGCTGGACCTGCCCCAACGATAATTTGTTTTCATCGGGAATGGATGATAGAGAGTTTGCTGCCATGCCAGTCTTGGAGTACTTCACTCTGGGCTCTCCCTTCTTCTGCGTACTAAGTGCTTGGATTCAAGTTAATTAATTATCGCGACACATTTCGTCAAACACTAGCAATATGTGACATCTATTTTCATAATAACATAATTTCGTCAAATGAAAAGCATAATCGTTCGACAATTTTCGCACTTTTAACAATTGTAAATATTTGGCAACTCCATGTCTGATCAAAAAAAATAAACCCTAGCAACATTTACTAGGGTACAGGTTCATTCAAGTTATGCATTTTTGGATGTATTCGCTGATTTGGATGCATCTCCGTTAGAAGTTCCATCTTGTTCATCTGATTCAGAATCCTTGTTCTCGTCTGGAGTTGTTTGATCCGGGTTCTCCTTATCTGCATCTGCTCCATCACTATTTTCATCTGAACCGGATTGATCGGAATCATCTGCATTGCTGTTATCATCGGATTCATCCGTTGCATCGGAATCTGATTGATTTTCATCATCACCAGTAGTCACTGACTCATCTTCCTTGTTGGCGTCATCCGCTTTTGAATCTTCTTTGGATTTTGATTCCTCTGCACTTGCTTCATCAGTTTTTACACTGTCAAGCTTGCTTACTGGCTGATTAAAGAATTCTTCCGGGTTGAGCGCTTTTTCATCTTTTCTCAACTCAAAGTGGACGTGTACTTCTTTGTCCTTATTAAATAGATTTTTGCCACCTGTCCCGATAACATCACCTTGCTTCACCTTGTCGTTTGCTTTAACATTTACTTCTCCAAGGCTTGCATAGTACGTTGTGACGCCTTTTTGATGAGATAATTCGACAACGTTACCCAAGAGTGGATCTTCTTTTACCTCTTTAACAGTACCACTTAGTGCAGCTGTAACATCGAATTTTTCAGTGTCCGGGGATGCAATATCGATACCAGTACTTTGATAGTATCGGTTATTGTAATGGACTAAGGCTTCCTCCTGATCCTTATCATCCGCGTTGTAATCGAAAAATTTAGTTACGATTTCTGCTTGATCTGCTTTAACAGGCATTTTGATCTGTTCTTGCTGGTTTGCTACTGGCTTGGCTTCCTGGTCATAAGAACCATCAGCGTAATCCTCAACCTGACTATCATCCGACTCTTTAACTTGGTTATCCAGATTTTGATACCATATAACTGCTGTAAGGAGAATAGCAGCAATTACCAGGTATAATGCTGGAAAGAACCACTTCTTACGAAAAATGCGGCTCCATTTATTTTTTGGAGCATTGTTTTCTTCTTTCATGATCATCACCTCAACAACCATTCTGATCAGAAAAAAGAAAAACTATACATGCTTTGCAAAAAAATTTGCGATATTATGCATTTTTTACGAAATATCAGAGAAACTAAGAAGTTTAATGACGAATCTATGGTTTTATCAGGGGTTTTAGCTAGCGAAAAGGGATTTCTTTCATACAGTATGAACATTTCTGCGTCATTTTAAAAAAATAACCTCCCAGCCTGACAAACGGCATATGTCAGGGGAGGTTATATGAATATATGGCTTACCCATTCTATCAATAAGCGATCCTATTTATTTTGCTACCAGTGTTGGGGCTGTTTCGGTTACTTCACTAATTTTAACTCCTTTATAATAGTGTTTAACAATATCCTTATAATCTTTTCCAGCCTTAGCCATCCCGTTTGCCCCATATTGACTCATACCAATGCCATGACCAAACCCTTTGGTGGTAAATATTAAATGACCATTTTTATGTTTGATGGAAAAGTCGCTGGAGCGCAAATTGAATTTTTCCCGAATTTCTTTTCCTGTAAATGTTTTTCCATCAATGGTTAATGTACCGACACGGTTTCCATCTGTTCTCGATACATCTGCCTCCAAATCACCCGGAATTTGTACACCAAGTTCTTGTTCGGCCTTATCTACGGCGACCACCTGTTGATCCAAAAACTTCGGTGAATCCTTATCCCACGGACTTTTCACGCTGCGTAAATAAGGTAGCTTATTTTCCCAATAATCCTCCGAGTTTTCCGTATAGCCATTACTTGTTGAAAAGAACGCCGGAAAAATTGGATTATTATCGTACGTCAGGATTTCTCCCTTTGTGGCGGCAACTGCCTTGTTTATCTTTTGCATATTCTTATCATAATCTTTCCCCCACTTCTTCTGGAGTTCTGCATCATTGCTGTATACCTGATTATCTGTCGTATCGGTGATAGCAGGTTCATCTTTTTTATCTTGATTCAGCAGCAGGTCGACCACATAGGTCCGGGCAGCGAGCGACTGCGCTTTTAATGCTTCCATTTCAAAATCAACAGGCATTTCCGAAGCTACCACTCTCGATACATATGTTTCTAGGGGTACATCTTCTACCTTATTCGAACTCGCCCGCATCACTTCAACAGAAAAAGGAGAATCCCCTGCAGTCAATTCAACTGGTTTTTGATTATCTGAAGAAGGATTTTCCGATTTTTTTTCAGCCTTTTTCGTGCTTATATGGGCCTGGTCATGATCTTGATCAGGTAATGCAATTAAGGTAGGGATAATCAGGATAATAACAACTAAGCTGGCTAGAAAAACGATTCCCGGAACCTTCCAGGTAGAAGATTTTCCCGGAATTGGTTTGCCTAATTTGTTTGGTTTTCCCTGCTTGATCCTGGAAAAATGCGACATCCGCTTGGAAGGAAATTTCGGTTTCTTCTTTTCCCACGCTTTTGGCATTGGATTTGTTTTGTAATGGTATTTGCGATTATTCATCTGCCGCCTCCTCGTATGAGAATTAATATGCTGCTTTTTGACTGTAACTATTCCTGTTATCGTGATGACATTCCGAGAAGTACATTCTAGAGGATGTTCAAAAAGTCCGGTAAAAATGACACTTCGAATTTCGTCGTTGGCTTGCTTTTCCGCTCCTCATGTACCTTTTATGTACACTCCGGTGCTCAAAGCTACGCCGCCTAGAACTTCTCGGTCTTTTTATCCTCCTTTTGAACACGCACTCTAGTATCCCCACTACTAAACTTATACATATTTCCAAAGCAATAGAACCGAAAATTTTATCTTGAAATATAGGGACACCTCCAGATCACTAAGAAAATAAGCGGATAGAGGTACATGCTGTCCAACTTTAAAAACATGTATCTTAGTATTACCCAGTGGGGTATTGCCGTAAAAGATAATGCTCTCTTTTTTAAAGATTTCATAAAAGGAACGCTTGTTTGCACTCACGAAATATGCTATACTATCTTTAGATAAACTCCTTGGTTAAGTACCCATAAAACATAAAGGATGTGTTTCCTCTGGCAATTATCCGAGTTCCACATAAACAACCTGCTAATGCACCACTTATCGTAAGAGAAAACCCTAATGACTACGCAAAGAAAAACAAGAAAATGCATAAAAACACCCGCCCGGAGTTACTCAAACGCATAGCACTGGAAAGACTAATGGATTTAAAGGTAGACTACGCCTTTAAGCAACTTTTTGGAAATGAAAAGAATAAAACAATTACCGTCGTTTTCTTAAATGCTATTTTACAAAAAACAGGACGAAAGCCGATTAAGGATATTTCGTTTACAGACATCGAAATTGGTGGTGAATATGAAGAAGATAAGCAATCGAGACTGGATTTGATAGTAGTTACAGATGATAATGAACAGATTAATGTAGAGGTTCAATTTACGAATGAACACAACATGATTAAGCGTTCATTGTTCTATTGGTCAAGGTTATATACACTATCGCAGCAAAAGAGTATGGATTATAAAGAATTACGCCCTGTCATAACGATCAATATCTTGAATTTTGATTTGTTCTCACAAACGAAGCATTTCCATAAGACATACCATTTGTACGAAGACAAGGATGTATTCCAGTTGACAGATGTAATGGAAATCCATTTTATTGAAATGGGCAAATTAATCAAGACGTGGAAAAACAACGAACTCAACCCTTGGAGTGATTTGTTGGCAAGGTGGCTTTTGATGTTGGGAATGGTGGATCAACGTAACAAAAAAGTCTACGATGAAATTTACCATGAACTGGAGGCGATTGCTGTGAACGACAAAACACTGAGAGATGCTTTTCACAATTGGGAAGAATTAAGTATGACACAGGAGCAACGGTTAGCGTATGAATCCAGACTAAAAGTGATTTTGGATCAAGAGGATCGGGAGAATAGGAAGCAAGAGCTGGAAGAATTGGAGAAAAAAGCAGCCGAAAATCAAAAGAAATTAACACAACTGAAACAGGAAGTTGAGCAAAAAGAGCAAGAGGTTGAACTAAAGGAGCAAGAGGTTGAACTAAAGGAGGAAGAAATCAATCGAAAAGCACAAGAGACCGAACGGAAAAATCAACGGGCGGAGCAAAGACTCGAGGAAACTGCCCGGAAACTCTTGGACAAAGGAATGGATATTAAATTTATTGCGGAGGCTACTAATCTTTCCTGGGATAAAATTGTTGAAATAAGTAAGGGTTTAAAAGAATAATGTCTTTTGTTTTCCCTACTGATTTGCTGCTATAACCCCAACAATAGCGGGCGCGCATTAATGCTGTTTGAAAAGCCGGCTTGCTTCAGATGCAAGAAGATGCTACCATCAAAGATATAGCTGAAAATAAGAATAACTATGAATTCGTGGAGCTTGACCCGGCGCAAATTCCCCGACAGCTAGGTGAACTTGATGCAGCAGCGATCAACACCAATTTTGCAATCGATGCCGGCCTGTCTCCAGCTGAAGATACGATTTTCCGGGAAGGATCTGATTCCGCACTCCTTTGTTTATTTAAACCTAACCGAAATTAAGCCTAAAATTAATCAAAGACCTCTTCTCTGTTACCAAGAAGAATGTTTGTTTCA
>NZ_JBFNXI010000074.1:0-7803 GCF_040812445.1 Lentibacillus sp. L22
ATGAGTTCTCCTTATAATTTGGGATTTGGACAGGACTACCATTCCCTTATTATAAGGTTTTTTTATAGACTTTTGTAGTGAAAACTCCCATTATTCCTAATGTCCCAACTAAATATTTTTCTTGACATTTGTAGAAAAACTTTATGCAACGCTAGTGATCTTCCCTATGTATTTAAAATGTGGATACCATATGTATCTTTTTCAACATGATGGTTCATTTATTGTAGATTTTCCCGTACTCTTTCCATACGTTTTACCTTTGAATATGGTTTTGAATAGAACTACCCGTCCCCATTTAAATAATTGGCTTATGTAATTCGGGATACTTCCGATTTTTTAGTAAACAGTTAATTTACATTAAATTTGGTTCTCACAATACAAAGCGATTATATAGTCGTCCAATGAACTTTTACAAATTTGTCAATCTGCGGGGCGCCATCCCCACCGGAATGGCGCTTTATTATTAATTTCGCTGTGATAATTTCAAAACCGATTGATACAAAATCTCCACCGCAGATAAAAACGTCTCCTCGTTTACATCAAATCTCTCATTATGATGCCCGGCAGCTAATTCAGTCCCAAAAATACAATAGGTTGCTAAACCACCATTTTTTTGAACTTCCTCCATAAAGAAGGTTGCATCCTCTGATCCTGCACTCTCATTACTTTCCACATGACTTTCCATAATCGATGCATTCTCTTTCGCACACTCATCTAAAACAATAGCTAAGTCTTCTGAGCATTTACAACTTAATCCCTCACCTACAACATCAATATCATAATCGGTTTGATACATAGTTGCAGCCCCAACAACAATAGCTTCAACTTGCTCCCTAACATATTTGTTAATAGATGAAGTTTCACCTCGGGTTTCCACTTTTAGTTTAGCCTGATTCGGAATAATATTTCTTCCAGATCCGGCGTGTAACTCTCCAACGTTAATTCTTGTTGAACCTTCCGAATGACGGGCTATTGCATAAATATTTAATACCGCAGATGCAGCAGCCAACAGTGCGTTTTTTCCTTCCTCCGGTCTACTACCCGCATGGGATGCAACACCATTGAATGTAATATCCAATTTCGAAGTGGCTAAAAATCCATTATTAGCTGCAACAAAGTGTTTGTGAGGCACGCCTGTACCAATATGAGACGCAATAAAATAATCTACATCTGCAACAGCATTCGCTTTAACCATAGATTTAGCCCCACGGGTTCCTTCTTCTGCCGGCTGAAAAATGAGTTTGATGGTACCAGCCAGGTTTTCTTTATTCTCAGCAATTAAAGTAGCTAGTCCTAACCCGATTGATGTATGTGTATCATGTCCACATGCGTGCATTTTGTATGGAATTTTGGATTTAAAACCTGCATGTTTTGGAAAATGGTCGTCGGCATCCGATTCATTTATATCAAGTGCATCCATATCAAATCGATAAGCTATTGTTGGCCCCTGTCTGCTTGTATGAAGTGTAGCAACTATTCCAGTATAACCCTCTGAAAAATAATCAATGTAGTCTTTATTCGCACCATTTTCAAGTGACCATTGCAGATGTTCCTTTGTTATCGTTTCATCTGGTTTTCCCATACAGTCCTTCTCGGACATAACTTTTTTTCCAAGTTGCAAATCAAACCCTAAATCATCCAAAATGGACGCTACAATGGATGCTGTTCTCATTTCTAAAAAACCTGTTTCTGGATATTGGTGAAAATTTCTTCTCCATGCGACTATTTGCTCAGCTAAACATGCTTTTTCCATTATACTTCCTCCCTTGTACAATAATTGTTACATTTAACATGGTTCAATTCATATAGCTATCCTACAAATATGGATGTATACCTGGGCCGAATGGAATTCCCGTAAAGAAGAATATTAAAAGCAGTATAATCCATGTGATTAAGAAAGTAATCGAATATGGAAGCATTAATGAGATGTACGTTCCTATGCTTGCTTTCTTATCGTATCTTTGCATAAATGCTAGAATAATAACCATATATGGAAATAATGGCGTTATTATGTTTGTTGACGAATCTGCTATACGATATGCTGCCTGCGTAAAAGCTGGATGATAGCCCAATTGCATAAACATGGGAACAAAAATTGGTGCTTCTATTGCCCATTTTGCAGACCCTGAAGTGATCAAAAAATTCATTAATGATGTGAAAATAATATATCCTATAATTAGCCATATACCGGTGAAATTAATATTTGCTAGAAATTCGGCCCCATTAACAGCGACCCAGGTTCCAAGATTGGACCAATTAAAGAATGCAATAAATTGAGCGATTGCAAAGACTAACACAATGTAGCTGGCCATATCTTTCATTGATTCGGCCATATAATTACTAACGTCTTTACCAGATTTGATCTTTCCAACCGTTATCCCAAAAGTTACCCCGACTATTATAAAGAATATCAATATGATAGGGATGATCCCGTCTAGAAATGGAGAAGGAACGATTCCACCATCCTCACTTCTCAATGGACTGTTCGGAATAAATAGAACAACTGCAACAATTACGATGTAAATAAGTCCTGCAATAAAAGCATTTATAAACCCTTTTTTAGCGTTTGGAAGTTCTTCAGTTTGTTCTTCCTCTACAGCATCGCCCTTATAAATACCTAATCTTGGTTCAACAAACCTTGTTGTAACAAGTCCTCCTATAATGGTTAATACAATTACGGAGACAATGTTAAAGTACCAATTGTCAACAGCGGTTACAATGATCGAATCATCTAGGATAGCCGCAGCTTCTGTTGATATACCTGCTAATAAGGCATCTGTTCCCGCTACAAATAAATTCGCTGTAAACCCAGCACCCGCTCCGGCAAAACCTGCAGCTAAGCCAGCAAGTGGGTGCCTTCCAACCTTATAAAATACTAATGCTGCTAAAGGAGGAATAATAACAGTAGCTGCATCTGATGCCAAATTTCCCATAATACCTACAAACACCACAGCATAAGTAAGCAAGTATGGTGGAGATTTTAATATTGTTTTTCTTATAGCATAATCTAACAAACCAACTTTTTCTGCCAAACCAATTCCCAACATCATCGCTAATACCAAGCCCAATGGTGCAAATCCAGTAAAGTTTTCGAGCATCGATGTTAGAATGAATTGTAAACCTTCACCAGACATGAGATTTTTAATTGGTAACGTCTCTCCAGTTCCTGGATGGACTACAGAAGCATTAAATAAACTAAATATCCAAGAGACTATGATCATTATTACGGCTAGACCGACAAATAGTACAAATGGATCCGGGAGTTTATTTCCAACCTTTTCTACTATGTCTAGAAACCTTTGAAATAAACCTTTTTTCGTTTTCATATGATCACTCGCTTTTCTAAATTTGATTCGTCTTAGTGGTCATTAAGTTTCGACGGGGTAACATCTTTAGGAATTGGACAAGTGTATGCATTGTTCCGCTTGAATTCTTTAAATTCTGCTTTAACGTTATTTAAATCTTCCTCTGAAGTGAATAACTGTACTCCCGTTAGTGCCATACTTTCCGCTGCTCGAAACATTCCTTTATTCGAATAACTGCTAAGCCCTTGAGTGGTCATTTGCCATGTATGCAATGCTGTACCAAGAGCTGATGTAGATGTTGACAATTGCGCGGTAGGTACCACCCAACTGACATCTGATACATCGGTTGATCCATACAGTAATTCTTTTGATTCGACATATGGGGAAATCGAATCTGCCAAATATTTATCGGAGAATTCACTACCATCCCCCGTGTAGCCAAACCCTTTCATCGGATCCAAATAGTTTTTCTGTTCATCCTCTGTAAAAGTTGACCATAATTGTTTTGCAAATTGCTCTTCGCTATCGGTAGGGTCTGTAACGCCTACTTCAACTAAATTGTTATATAGGATTTTTTCCAAATTTCGGTTAGGTATATAGTTCGAACAAGCTTTATCAAACTCCATAGACATTTCAGTCTCAGTCATTAACGCAGCACCCTCAGCAATTTTACATACCCTTTTAAAGATGTTGTCCACCTGGTCAACTCTTGGTGCACGAATTAAATAAAGCACCTCTGCGTTAGCTTGAACTACATTCGGGGATATTCCACCAGTGTTGGTAACTGCATAATGGATTCTGGCTTCTTGGACAACGTGCTCTCTTAAATAATTGACACCGACATTCATTAACTCTACTGCGTCCAATGCACTACGCCCTAAATAAGGCGTATTTGCCGCGTGCGAAGCAATTCCTTTGAAACGAAAGTATACTTGATAATTAGCTAAACTGGATAAACTCATAATGGAATTCGATGGAGAAGGATGCCATGTTAACGCTGCATCAACATTGTCAAAAACCCCTTCTCGAACCATGAATGTCTTACCGGATCCGCCTTCTTCACCTGGACAGCCAAAAAATTGAACCGTCCCCGGCAAATGGTTGGCTTCAAGGTAACCTTTTACGGCACATGCAGCGGCAAAAGCGCCTGTTCCTAATAAATTGTGACCACAACCATGTCCAACATCTCTATAGGTCGGTTGATAGTTTGTTTCGTTCGGCTTTTGCCCCAAACCTGAAAGTGCATCAAATTCACCTAAAAATCCGATTACTGGCTTTCCGGAACCGTAAGTAGCAACAAATGCCGTTTCGATATCAGCAACACTACGTTCCACTGTAAAACCCTGTTTTTCACACTCCGATGCCAAAAATGCGGAAGAATCGTATTCCTCAAATCTAGTTTCCGGATGCGTATAAATAAATTCGGAAACTTGCTCAAAGTAACTTTTATTTTCTTCCAGATAATTTTCAATAAACTGTTTCATGATAAACCCTCCACATAAATGTTGATCTTTTTTTTAATCACTATTCCGATTTATTCTGTTTGAGTTTCGGTCTGCAGATAGTTTTCTAACACTTTTGCTCCATTTACGAGATTTTCAGTAGCTGTAAACTCATCAGGTTGGTGGCTTATCCCATCCAAACAAGGAATGAAAATTAATCCGCATGGCCATTTGCTAGCCATATTCATCACATCATGCCCTGCCCCACTGTCCATTACCCGTGTTGTAAGACCCAATGTTTCACATACATCGATCAGCTTTTGTTTGGTCGTTTCATCTAGTCTTATAGAATGATTATCGACCAAGTTCGTAACCGTAACTGCGACATGATATTTCTTTTCCATTTCCAGACAGTACGTTTTAATGTTTTCCGCAAGTTTTTTCTTCAAATCATCATCAACACTGCGAATATCGATTCCCAACTCAACTTCACTTGGGATAATGTTCATTGCGTTGGGTTTGACATGAGCGGTACTTACAGTTGCAACAAGTGGAGTCGCTTGCTCCCTATTTATTTTTAATGCTTCTTCGTTTACAAAACTGACTAATGGCGCTATGGCTACGAATGCATCCTGTCGCTGATTCATCGGGGTTGTCCCGGTATGATTGGCCATACCGGAAACCTTTACAATCAGACGAATTGGACGTGCGATCCCTTCTACAATGCCAATATTTGCATTATTTTCTTGTAATTGTTTTCCTTGCTCAATATGCAATTCAACAAATTGTTCTAAGTCATCTTTCCCCAACTCCGCCTGTTCGATGTCCTCCCATGTTAATCCCATGTCTTCTACGGCTTGTTTGATCGTTATTCCTTCACTGTCGGTAACGGTGGCTAAATCTGTCTTTTCCAGTTCTCCAACAAGTGCTTTACTGCCAATGGTTGATACGCCAAATCGTGCCGATTCCTCAGAAATAAAGCAAATCACGGCAATATTTTTTCCAGGAGTAAACTGTTTGTCTTTTAACATTTTTATCGCGGCCAACGCGCAAAGCACTCCAACAACCCCATCATAACCACCACCGTTATATACGGTATCCAGGTGTGAACCAACTGCTATTGTCGGTGCGTTTTTGTCAATTTCCCATACAGCCCATTGATTCCCTGCCTGATCCTGGTAATTGGTTAAGCCAAGTTCGCTAGCTATCTTGATAAATTGATGATGTGCCGATAACTCTTCTTTTGTATATCCTAATCGTGTAAATCCATCAGAAACATCCATTGCTTCTGTGACGTTTAATTCACACAATTTGTTTCCCATCCACTTATTTAATTTGTTCAATGACCATTCCCTCTTTTTCCATGTATTTCCGTACTAAATTGATATTAAGGCGATAATGACAGATCCACGGCAAATTGATAGACATTTGTTGGTCTGCCTCGTTGATTTAACTGGATCGTTCCGCACTTTTTTATCACGTTTGCTTGTTCTAGTTCTGCTAAAATTCTTCTTCCGTTTCTATCGGTACTTTGCAGCCAGCGAGAAACATCCTGTGCGGTAAATTCTTTTTTATTGTATTTATGGGAGAAAATAATCATCCGCATCACATCCCGATGATTAACAACATTACCATCATACTTAGCCAGCAATTCTTGTTCAATTTCCTTGGTGTTTAAAAAACCGCTTTCATTATTAGGGATCTTAGTCGTGATGGAATCCTGTTCATCAATCACCAAAATCGATGCTCGCTCATCCTTATGAAACTTACCCAATCCATATCTCACATTCCGTTCCGCATGTGATACAGTCTCCCCATAACCAATCACAACACCTATGAATAGTTGATCCCGAATGATAAATTCAGTCATTAATTGAAATAAATCATTCTCTCTATTACTGTCAATTTCTCCTTTTGTTGTGAAGATAAAGTACAAACCGTCACCGACATCGACAAATGATCCATTCATTTTTTCCGTTAACGTTAATAGGGATCTTTTCATGTTCAATTCATGATGTTTCCATCTAAATAACTGGTAAGGTTCATCGCTATATGTTTCGTCAAACATCTTACAACCAATTACAGCCATTTGCAGATTTTCATAACGATTGGCTTGGGCTCTTTCCAACAGAAGCTGGATAGTTAATTTAATAGACAAGTATGAAGGTGTTAACCTATATACCAAGACCCCCTCTTTTTTTAATTCATCATACGTTGATTTTATCGAAGTAA
Organism: Lentibacillus sp. L22; assembly: GCF_040812445.1. NCBI lineage: Bacteria > Bacillati > Bacillota > Bacilli > Caryophanales > Bacillaceae > Lentibacillus > Lentibacillus sp. L22. Next base: position 6,980 of record NZ_JBFNXI010000074.1, read on the forward strand.
TCGCCAATTGTGTTTTTTTACGTACGTATAAAGATTTATGAAATTCACCCAAATTACGCAAATGGTCATAACCTTTATACGGAGCATTATAGTATTCAAGCAAGTCCAAATGATAAAAAGATAGGATTTTTGTGACTTCTTGCTCTGTAATAGTATCGATACTTATTTTATTAAAAATTTTTTGCTCATTTAACTCTGCCTCCAGCAATATTCCAAAAAAACTAGATCCATATAACGGTGGATAGCTACCTTTATCTTTCTTGATCAGATTACTGTCGATGGCGTACGAATAATTCATGATACCGGAGAATAACCATTGATCCACAATCCATTTATTGTGTTCAATAATCTTGGTGACTTGATGAACCTCTTGATAAATAAAAGGGATAAATTCAACCTGGTTAAACTCCTTGGTGACCTTTAAAATACGTTCAACTGATTCTTCCGGTCCGATAACACCGATTTTAATATGCACATTCATTCACCTTTCAAGTTGCAAAAATAAGTATAAATAACCAGTAATTCGCCCACCTAACCTAGTTATTATTATAAAAGTTAGGTGTAAGTAATACCTACTGTTAACAAGGTTGATAAACGCTTTTAGCCACCCCTATCTCCAATTTTTCATTTAAGGAATTTATCCTTTATTTTTCTTTTTATCATACAGGAATTTTCCCACTATGTCTACAATTCTATAAAAATTTCTACATAGTTTGACAATAAATCGATAAAGACAGACTAATCGAAAGAGGCTGGGACAAAACTAGCCAAAAATAGTAAATAAAAAGGTTCCAAGCAAATCAAAAGTTTGCTTGGAACCTTTT
>NZ_JBFNXI010000075.1:0-6941 GCF_040812445.1 Lentibacillus sp. L22
TCAGAAAACAAATCCCAATTCCGAGGATACTCTATTAATTTACACAAACTTATTGACAGTACCACGGACTTCAAATCAAGCAGTATTTTTTCTTGAAAAAGATATGTTGTATACATATGTACCTTATTTACTGTTGCCGTATGGTAAATCTATTCAAATTGTTGAACCAATAAGTCTTAAGAAAAGACTTACTGAAGTTTTGTCGGATCTAATAAAATTTCATCAAATATGATAACTTCCCTGACGCTAGTTGTCAGGGAAGTTATCATATAATAGGCTTATCATTGTGATGGGAGTGTTATTAGATGCAAACAAAAAAGGTTTATCTTTATGTATTTGATACAATGTCAGACTGGGAATATGGGTATTTAACTGCTGAACTAAATTCAGGAAGATATTTCAAAAAGGATTTAGCGCCTTTCAAAGTAGTTACAGTAGGAGCTGATAAAGAAATCATTACATCGATGGGAGGATTGAGCATAAAACCAGATATTTCTCTTAATGCTTGCACTTTTGGGAGTAAAGATCTCTTAGTTTTACCTGGAGGGAATACTTGGGGAGAAGATATTCATCAACCTATCTTGAAAAAGATTGGCGAAGCATTAAAGCTTGGGACTATTGTTGCTGCAATTTGTGGTGCAACGGAGGGGCTAGCGAATTTTGGGTACCTAGATTCTAGAAAGCACACAAGCAATGACTTAGAGTATCTTAAAATGGTCTGTCCTAATTATAAAGGAGAGAAATTTTACAATATGAGTCCTGCAGTATCTGGTGAGAATCTAGTTACTGCATCCGGAGTAGCTCCTCTGGAATTTACGATGGAAGTACTGAAAAAGTTGGATGTATTTGCGCCAGATACATTGCATTCATGGTATAATCTAAATAAGACTCATAAACCTGAATACTTCTTTCAGTTAATGAATTCAATAAACGGATGAGCTAAAATTCAACTTAGCAGATTATTAGTTTAAAAAATTACCATGCTTTAGACGATGTCAAAGCATGGTTTTTGTATATTAGTTAAAAATGTTTGGGAAGTAAAAACTTAGAAAGCACAACGTCCAGACTTTTTAATCTTATTGAACAACGTTAGGCTTTTTTCTTTGATAATAATGATGGAACGATCTTCAGGAATTAGGCAAATAAAGTCCTTTAATTTAACCAAGTAAACCGTGAAATTATCTTCCACATTGTTGAACAACCCATCAATTTAAACGACTTTATTGTAAAACTATGGGCTGTTATTCAGCAATCACACCAAAAATTAAATAACTTTATTTTTACACCGTCCACATTTTCGGACGGTGTAATGCGTATTTTCAGATTTAAAAACAAACAACTTTATTGTCATTCCACAGTTGCTGTTGTGGGTTTGAAATTAGGTTTAACCGTTTGTAAAAAAATTCGACCGTTTATAAAAAAGATTAACTGTTTATAAAAAAGTTGCACCGTTTAACCCCTTTGGATATGATTGTCTAAATACGCTTTTGCCTATCCGATAATTATTTTTGGTTGGTTAATTATTACTCTAACAGATGAATATATAAATCCCTTTTCTTTAGGGGGCTATAAAATAGCTATGTTGATTCTATTGACTGGTACAAATATTATTCATGCGGTTATTTTATTTAGTTTAAAAAAGCTAACTTGATTCTTCACCAATCGGGCGTACTTATTAAATAAGGAACCGCGTCTATTCAGCATAAGGGCCGGAATTAATGAGTGGCTTTCTAATGAGTAGGTGCAAATAACAAAAACATTAACACCACTCAGGTAAATAGGATTTTTAGGGTGCTTTTTACAGAAGCTGCCTGTATGAACGGTAGCTTCTATACCTAAACGAATAAAAGTGAATTTTTTAACATTATATTAAAAAAGGAGAACCTAATAATAACTACAAAAGAATAGGAACTTTTTTTATATTAACTTTTTATAATTATAATGGGTAAATTAGGAGGAGAAATGTATTATGGATATGGGGTTAAACAATAAAACGGCTTTAGTTACAGGATCAACGAAAGGTATAGGTAAAGCAATTGCTATTGAACTTGCCAAAGAAGGTGTCAATGTACTAATTAATGGACGAAATTATGAAGAGGTAGAACGAATTGTAAATGAAATTAAATCGGATTTTCCAGCTACCTCTCCTCAAAATGCTACTGCCGATATTGTCGATATGAGGCAAAGAGAAGCTTTATTTAAAAAATACCCCACTATTGATATTTTAGTTAACAATATGGGTATTTATGAAATTATGCAATATGAGGAAATTGACGATGAAGTATGGGAAAAATACTTCCGTACTAATGTTCTTGCTGCAAATGGATTATCTAAATTTTATTTACCTAAAATGTTAAAAAATGATTATGGTCGCATTATCTTTATTGCGAGTGAAGAAGCAATTATGCCTTCAGGACAAATGCCTCAGTATTGTATGACAAAATCAATGCTATTATCATTGTCAAAAAGCTTATCTAAATTAACAATAGGAAGAGAAGTTACAGTTAATACGATCATGCCAGGACCAACACTCTCTGAAAATGTGCATCAAATAATTGAGGGTATATACCCTAATGATGATATGACTTTTTCAGAAAAAGAGAAAGAATTTATGACTACAAACCTACCTCAATCTGAAATACAGCGATTTATCAAGCCAATTGAAATAGGTAGACTAACTACATTTGTATGTAGTCCTCATGCATCCGCATTTAAAGGTTCTCCAATCCGTATGGATGGGGGGATGGTACCGACTATTTTTTAACATTTTTCTATTTCCTTTTCTTAATTCTACGATCGGGCCAAATTGCTGGTGCGAAACGTTCCTGATTCAAATGAAATGTGGTCACATAATTTCGATAGAGGTCAGGCAGTTTCAATTATCTTGTAACTGAAGGGTTATGTCGAGGAGTCAAATCAGGAGGTAACGCTCTGAAAGGTTCTCCCTGCGTCGAATAGCACACTGTTTAGTAAGAAGTTGTGTGTTATAAGCTCGGTTAATAGGTGCGAGAATTCAACGTTGTAAGCTGATAACGTGGAGAGCTTACTCTTGAAGAAGTTTTGGAAAGGAAAACTATCGTGAAAATAGCGACTGTATAACTTTTCTTCATATCAGTGAAAGTGGTGGCACAGTACCGTTGGAGCGTGTAACGAACGTGGAGGGATAGCCACTAGGCTAATGAAGAATCATTTAAGCATGTACGGCAAGTCTTTATCGGTTAATAAGGTTCTTGTAAGACTAATAGAGGTTCACCTCCCATGGGAGGCACCGACTTATTGAAACGGGAGATGTGAGGCACACAAAGTGCTAATTGATTAAATAGAATTGGATTAGTTGGAACGCCGTATGCTGGGAAACTGGCACGTACGGTGTGGAGTGGGAGAAAAGCTGGCGATAACTTCAAAAGCTTACCTATCACTATAACAACATACGTAGAAAATGATCAAATTTTTTTATAAAAATCAAGCCATACTTCATAAAGGAAGAATCCATTTTGATCATTCTTTTTTCCAAAATGGATTCTTCCTGTTTACAGTAAGATAAGGAATTGTGAGGCATTTTTGGTTAAACTTTATTTTAAAGCTACAGAAGATTGTGGTTTTGAAATAAAGTTGCGACGTTTATAAAAAAGTTGCACCGTTTTACCCCTTTGGATATACATTGTCCAAAGGGTGATTTTAAGCTAAAATAACATAACGATATTCCATGAACAGGCCAGATTGTAGCATTAGGTTAATGATTTTAGTGGGGGTGAAATAGTGAAGTTTTTTGATTGGAAAATTGAAATGCCAAACGTTCTGAAACCATATATCGATACTGAAAATAAAAAATGGCTATTCTTACAGCTGAAGATGATGAAATCCATATAGCTTTAGAGTTTGATGAGAACAACAAATTAGTTATGCATCCGCGTTGGAATAAAAACATTGTTATCTTAGGGAATAAACATTTAAAATTCACTACAAATTCCTAAAAGGTTTTTAAAGAATAGGGCGCATTAATCGAACAACCATGTTCGTCAATCAGACCATTTAATGGAATAAGGGAAGGATGATGATTCTTTGGATTTTGTGAATATTGAAGGTTTTCCTGAGTCAAAATTACTAAATCAAATTTTAAGTTTACACGAAATCATTTTTGGAGACTCTGAGACGCTGGTTAAAAAAGCGCAAAGCAAACCAAAGTTATTGTTTACAGTGGGATTGGAAAAAGACGTAGTTGTAGGGTATAAGATTGGTTATGAACTTGAATCTGATAGCTTTTATAGCTGGCTTGGAGGCGTTGATGAAAACCATAGAAATAAAGGTGTCGCCTCAAAGTTGATGAACCAACAACATTCGTACTTACAAGAAAAAGGTTATAAGACCATTCAAACCAAGACAAAAAACAAATGGCGCAATATGCTTATTTTGAATATAAAAAATGGTTTTGATGTAATTGGAACATATATAGATAACAGCGGTGAACCAAAAATAGTTCTTGAAAAAAGTTTGTGAAAATATACCACAAACTGGTGCGATTATTGAATAACGCAAACAGAAAATGATCAAACCTTTTTACAAAAATTCACCGGAACGAATATGTTGAGAGCCTGTTTTGATCAATCTTTATTCCAAACCTACAGAAGATTGTGGCTTTGAAAAAAAGTCGTACCGTTTAGCCCCTTTGGATATGATTATCTAAAGGGGTGTTTTTGTGTCAAAAAGAAAAAGAACATCTAAAGTTGATTAAAGAAGGCCGAGGAACTGGAACCGGTGTAAGCTATCAGCCATGGTTAAAGATTCAAGATATTTCCTCATTAGGCAGGTCTACAAGACTAGGTATAAAAACTGGCAGACAACATGAATTCTTGTCGGACTTGGAATGAAACTACTTCCACATGACTGAATTTTCCGACGTAATATTAGACGTTCGCGAGCAATGGCTAGGACTTTATTGAAAAAGCTTTTATAGTCTGAAGTATTTTATCTGATTCAGACTCTTACAATTTTTACTTCTGGTAAATCTAAGAGTTCATTGATATACTGATAGGGCATCTGTCTTACCTCATTTTCTTTTTAGTGTCGTAACTTAAAGAATAACAGGTAGGCAGATGTTTTTCATTTATTTAACGGTATTACCATATTTATCTATTAATATCAACCATTGATTTTGGTGTTGACCCTTAATAAATTATGCTTTTTTCTCTTTTCGTTTTTCTCGTTCAGACAAAATATATGCACATGCCGCATCTCCAGAAATATTTAGAGAGGTTCTCAACATATCTAGTATACGGTCAATACCAATAATTAACGCAATCCCTTCAACAGGTAAACCAACTTGTTTTAGAACCATTGCCAGCATGATTAATCCGACACCTGGTACACCAGCTGTACCGATACTTGCTAAAGTAGCAACAAGGACAACCATTAAAAGATCTACCATCGTAAGCGGTAAATCATATACCTGTGAAATAAATACAGTCGCAACTGCCTGCATAATTGCTGTACCATCCATATTAATGGTTGCTCCCAGCGGCTGCACAAAGCTGCTGATTTCCTTCTTCACGCCGAGATTTTCCTGCGCTGTTTTCATCGCTACAGGAAGCGTCGCATTGGAGCTGGATGTACTAAATCCTACTGTCATGGCAGGGAAAAATCCTTTAAAGAATTTAATTGGATTTCCGCGTCCCAAAAGCCAAATTGCGAGTGAATAAATGATTAAAGCATGGAGAATTAATCCTGCAATAACAGTTAACATATAGCTCAACATAGAACCAATTGCATCTAATCCAGCACCGCCAATTGCTGATGCAATTAATGCAAATGCACCATACGGAGCAAATCGCATAATTAACATAATAAGCCAATTTAGAATTTCGTTTGCTTGTTCAAATAAATTAAATATTCCTTTTGTTTTATCATTTAAATAAGCTAATGCAATACCAATAAATACGGCAAAAGCAATAATTTGCAACATCTCTCCAGATGACATTGCCGCTATTGGATTCTCTGGAATAATATTTATAATGGTTTCCATAATTGGTGGTGCTTTACCCGGGTCATATCCATCAAGATTGGATGTATCAAATATACCTGCTGTTCCTGGCTTAATAAGGTAAGCTAATGCTAAGCCTAATGTAATGGCAATCGCAGTAGTTGTTAAGAAAAAGGTAACGGTGAAAACACCAATTTTCCCTAGTTTTGCCGGTTCACCAAGACCTGCTGTCCCTAAAACAATAGATACAAATACTAGTGGAACAACTAACATCATAATAAGATTTATAAATATTTGACCAACTGGGTCCAATACATATTTATCGAGAGGACCAAAAAAACTTTCAGGAGCAAATGTTAAAGCCATACCAACAATTGCACCAGCAATTAAAGCAATTAATATTCTTCTCGTTAATTTTTTAGAATCCATATACCTTCTTCCTTTCACTATGTTTGTGGGTCTAAAAAATATCCATCTGAAAAATAAAAATTTATAGAGGTTTTTCTTCGCTAATATTTTCACCTTGCCTTAGGCTAATCAGTCTTAACTCTTAATAAATTCTTAATTTCCATTGGATATAAAACATAGGTTTATTAGATTTGTCTTTCTTTAGCAGGTAATAAAGTATAAACTTTCTTACTGTATAAGTACAACTAAGGTTATCACTTAAAGGCTTAGTGACAACTAAATTCTCTAGTAGTTGAGGCGACTACATTTTACAGGGTTTATTTCTGAGTTGTAGAGTGAGCAAATAAATTTTACCATAAATGTTAGGTATTTGAATAGTCTTTTAAAAAAATACATTATATTCCATAATCCTTAAAGATTTTACAGACTATACCCTGATTTTTATTTATTAAAACACTGCTTCTATAAAACAAATAAAAAAGGGGGCTGTTGAGGCTGGGACAAAACTCCAGTAAATAAAAATTAAGGCGTAGGAGCTTACACTAAAAAAAGTGTA
>NZ_JBFNXI010000076.1:0-6462 GCF_040812445.1 Lentibacillus sp. L22
ATGAGCCATTAGCTCAGTCGGTAGAGCATCTGACTTTTAATCAGAGGGTCGGAGGTTCGAATCCTCCATGGCTCACTAGAACAAAGGCGGAAGCTGAATGAATCGGAAATTTTTACGTTTTATTTTCCGTTATACAAGAAATCCTAGCCAAAAACTAGCAACCATAGTAAAATGAAGTAAACAAGGTCGTTCTGTAAAATGACAACCTTGTTTATTTGCATTTTAGACTATTTTTTTACATAATAGAGAGAGCTATTTTTTGAATAAAACGTACTTGAAACAGACACAAATATAGATATGATCTTTTTTGCAAAAGGATGAGTGGAATGAGGACTTCTAGAATCCCTGGGTTTTATAATATGGCGGTGGAAAAGCGACGTGAATGGTTAGCATCAAATTTACAACTGCAGGATGGGGAATTGGATCATTTGGAGAGTGCTCAATCATTGCCACTAGAGACGGCAAATAAGATGATTGAAAATGTTGTTGGTACTTATTCCTTACCATTAGGGATGGGTTTGAACTTTTTAATAAATGGAAGGGATTATGTCGTTCCAATGGCGATTGAAGAACCATCTGTTGTGGCGTCGGCCAGTCATATTGCTAAAATTGTCCGGGAAGCCGGCGGGTTTAAAACAAACGCTACTGAACGTGTCATGATCGGGCAAATTCAGATTATCGGCTGTCCGGATTTTAATGCTGCCAAAGAGGCCATTATTGCAGAGAAGAATGCACTGATCAATGATGCGAATGCGGCATACCCAAGTTTGGTTGCTAGGGGTGGCGGTGCCGAGGATCTGGAAGTTCGACTGTTAAATGATGATGCAGAATCGGATTACGGGAAGATGTTAGTGGTGCATGTATACATAAATACATGCGATGCCATGGGAGCCAACATTATCAACACGATGGTGGAATCATTAGCACCAACCATGGAAAAATTAACAAATGGGAAAGTATATTTGCGTATTCTTTCCAATTATGCCGACCGATGCCTGGCAAAGGCGATATGTGTCATCCCACCTGAATTGTTAAGAAAGGATGGCTTTACCGGGGAAGAAGTGCGTGATGGTGTTGTTCATGCATATAAGTTCGCTGCCTCTGACCCATACCGGGCGGTCACCCATAATAAAGGGGTCATGAATGGCATTGACCCGGTGGTTATCGCAACCGGTAATGATTGGCGTGCGGTAGAGGCTGCTGCCCATGCCTATGCATCACGTCATGGAAAATATGATTCGATGACAACCTGGTCCGTTGATAATCAGGGAAACCTGGTGGGGGAATTGGAGTTACCGATGTCGGTTGGAACTGTTGGCGGATCTATTCGTGTGCATCCGATGGCTCAGGTCGCTCATAACATATTGGATGTATCTTCTGCCAAGGAGCTGGCACAAGTCATTGTTGCTGTAGGACTGGCACAAAACCTTGGCGCATTAAAGGCTTTGGCAACGGAAGGCATCCAGAAAGGTCATATGGCATTACATTCTCGGTCGGTTGCTATGGCAGCAGGTGCTACTGGGGAGATGATCGATATTATTGCGGAACAATTGATTGAAGCAAAGGAAATCCGTGTTGGAAAAGCTAAAGAATTGGTGGAAGAATATATAAAATGAGTGCAGAAAAGGCAACAACTTCAGAACAAACAGCTATAGGATTAGCTCATAGTAAACTGATTTTAATTGGTGAGCATGCGGTTGTACATGGGCAACCTGCCATTGCCATTCCATTTCCGCTAGTTGGCGTGGAGTCCATTGTTGAACACGTCCCAGGAGCAGTTAAATTGGATAGTGCCATCTACCATGGGCCAATTGATTTAGCGCCGAATCAAATGGATGGGATTGTTAACTGTGTCCATGCGGCGTTAAGGGAATTGGGACTGCCATGTAAGGATCTATTAATTCGCATCAAATCTTCCATACCACCTGGCAAGGGACTAGGGTCGAGTGCTTCGGTGGCTATTGCAGTAATCCGGTCATTGTTTGCCTATGCAGATGAACCCTACACGGAAGAGGAACTGCTTAACCTTGCTAATATTTCGGAAACTTATGCACATGGCGCACCTAGCGGAATTGATACATTGACAATTACATCCGGATCACCGGTCTGGTATGAAAAAGACAGACCATTTGACTTTATTCAGCCAAAAGCGGACTTCCATTTTGTCGTTGCTGACTCTGGTCGAATGGGTGATACGAAGTCTGCGGTTGAATCGGTTGCAAACTTATTCAAATCCGCATCAAAGCGAATTCAGGCAAGCCTTGACCGGATAGGTGAAATCACACATCAGGCAAGACGTGCGCTGGAAAAGGCGAGTAAACACATCTTGGGGAAAACGTTGAATGAAGCACAAAAGGAACTGGAAGCGCTTGGTGTTAGTGATGCGGGATTAAACAGGCTGATTTATATAGCCCGAAAAGAGGGAGCACTGGGGGCAAAACTAACTGGTGGTGGAAATGGCGGTTGTATCATTGCGCTGGCACGAAATGAAGCACACTCCATCCATCTGACCGAGAAGCTGAAAAGAATTGGTGCACACGCAGTTTGGCCTTTTGTATTACGGCGGCAGATCTAAGTGAAATGGGGATATCGATGAAAGCAACAGCTAAAGCACATACAAATATTGCCCTTATTAAATATTGGGGAAAGCGGGACGATTCGTTAATTTTACCGATGAATAACAGCCTTTCCTTAACACTTGACGGGTTTTATACAACAACAACGGTAGCTTTTCGGGAAGAACTTTCACAGGATACGTTTTTTCTAAATGAGCAGGCTGTTACGGGGAGTCAATATCAACGGGTTGCAGCGTTTCTCGATCACATCCGAAACGAAACAGCGGTAACGAATTTAAATGCTGAAGTGCACTCCATTAATCATGTTCCCACTGCGGCCGGGTTTGCCTCCTCTGCTTCAGGATTTGCGGCATTGGCGGCAGCAGCGATCAAAGCACTTGATGTTCCAATGAGTGACGAGGATCTATCCAGGATAACCAGACAAGGATCAGGTTCTGCATGCCGATCCATTCACGGTGGATTCGTGGAATGGGTAAAAGGAACGAAAACGGATGGTTCCGATTCCTATGCTGTTCAGGTACAAGCCGCGGATCAGTGGGATGTAAGGGTCGCTGCTGTTGTTTTAACGGAAACGGCAAAGAAAATATCCAGCCGGGAAGGGATGAAGCGTACAGTAGCAACTTCTCCGTTTTATCCGGGCTGGATGGATAGTATCCCTCATGATTTGGAACAGATAAAGGACGGAATAGAACATCATGATTTTGAAAAGGTTGGCAGTATCGCTGAGGCAAATTGTCTGAAGATGCATGCTACAATGCTTGGGGCTGCACCACCGGTTATGTATTGGAATGATGCAACAGTTCGGGTCATGCGAGAGGTTCAGGCAATGCGAGAACGTGGTGTCCCCGTGTTTTTTACGATTGATGCCGGTCCCAACGTAAAGGTGCTCTATTTACCGGATGATGAGGCAATTGTAGAAAAGGCGCTTCACCAAATTCCTGGTGTACAAGATGTTACCTTAAGTCGCCCAGGACAGGGAATCACCTATCTATAAAGTGAAACAGGTGGGGGTATTACAGCCGGTTAATGCGTGATAAAAATGAGTAGGCGGGGGTAGGTTTGAAAAAACGCCCGCGATGCGAATATATTTTTTGGCGTTTTGTGCCTTAGGTAAAGCAAATGGTATAGATATAACAGCCTGTAAGTTCCTGATTCATATAGGAGTTGAAAAAATTGTCGAACACATCCATGACCATTCAAGTACCAGGAAAACTAATGGTTGCAGGTGAATTTGCTGTCCTTGAGCCGTATCATCAGTTAGTAGTAATGGCAGTTGACCGCTATGTTTATGCAACTATTACAGAACAAAATAACAATCGGCTGTCACTACTCGATTTTGCATTGACCGACCTGGAGTGGGACTATCATGCGAATAAGCTTGACATTCGTGCGCAGGATGACCGGCTTCGGTTTGTAGAAGATGCGATGACTGTGGTGCTTACATATTTAGTAGAAAATGAAATCAGGCTAAGCCATTTTCATTTAACGATAAAAAGTGAATTAGATGATGCCTCGGGAGTGAAATATGGGCTTGGCTCCAGTGCAGCTGTTGTAACATCCGTTATCGCCTCAATCCTACATATGCATTTAAATGAAAAACCTACAGCGGAATTGGTGTTTAAACTGGCAGCAATTGCACATGTGAAAACGCAAGGAAGTGGTTCAGGCGCTGATGTTGCCGCATCTTCCTATGGCGGTTTCCTTCAATACAGTTCATTCCAGGCAGAATGGTTGCTACAATCTTACCAGCAGGCTCATTCGATCATGGAGTTACTAAAGATGGAATGGCCTTATTTTTCTGTGAATCCAATTCAACTCCCTAAAGATATTTACATTTGTATTGGCTGGACAGGCAATCCCGCATCTACGTCAAGGTTAATCCCAAGAATCCGTGAGCTCAACAACCATCATCCAGAACTTTATCAGCAATTTTTACTAGATAGTAAACAAGCGGTGACCACCTTTTTGGAAGGTGTGGAAAAGAGTGATAAGGGTTTATTATTCAAGGGGGTTGCGGACAATCGAAATGCGCTGGCAACGGTCGGGAAAAATGCTGGGGTTGAAGTAGAAACCCCTTTGTTAAAAACGTTGTGTGATTTAGCGGAACAATATGGAGGAGTCGGAAAACCATCTGGTGCTGGCGGTGGTGATTGCGGAATCGCGTTCATGCCAAACCTGCAAATGGCCAATCGATTAATGAAGGCCTGGCAGGATGTTGGAATCAAACCGTTGACCATCAGTCCTAACCTTTTTGGGGCAACCATGGTAGAATAGATAAACAGTAAACAGGTATTATCCAAATAGGATGGTACCTGATTTTTTTGTGACTGGGTAAAGACATGGGCTGTCATGGGTAGATATTAACCGGACTTCGGCTGATTGCAATTGATTGTTGCATTGCCGGGGTCGATATTTCCTTTGTTCTGGTTGATAGTTAAGCCTATCAGGTTGATATTAGCATGTGTATGGTCGATAAAAGCACTGCCTCGGTCGATACACGCCCAACCCTGGTTGATATTAGATAAATTCGGTCGATGTTAGCTGCGTTTCGGTTGATATTAACATTCCGGAATTGATTGTGTAGTAACATTCAATCAATCGTGTGTCTATCCTAACAATCGCCTGAACCTTATTATGTATGAATATACAAAAAAATGTTGAGTTGAGTCATGTTCCCCTTTTTCGCTAAAATATACATATACAAGGGGGTTGGGAATATGTTAAAAGATATGTCGATTATTGGGGTACCGATGGATCTGGGACAAAGCAGACGGGGTGTTGATATGGGGCCGAGTGCGATGCGCTATGCTGGTGCTATAGAAAGATTACAGCGTTTACAATACCACGTTGATGATTTGGGAGATATTTCTATCAATCGTCCAGACCAGCAGTCGGATGAGCGGGAAGGAAACTTAAGAAATTTACCACAAGTTGCCGAAGCGAACGAAACATTAGCACAATTGGTAAATGAGGAGATTAATAAAAACCGCTTTCCGCTAATTTTCGGTGGGGATCATAGTATTGCCATTGGCAGCTTATCCGGAATCGCCAAGCACTACAACAATCTTGGGGTGATCTGGTATGATGCGCATGGTGATTTGAACTCCGGGGACACATCACCGTCAGGCAACATTCACGGAATGCCACTAGCCGTTAGCATGGGAATTGGCCATGAAAGGTTAACGAACATGTTGGACTACCAGCCAAAAGTGAAACCGGAAAATGTCGTTATTATTGGTGCACGTTCACTGGATCCGGGAGAACGTGAACTGATTAAAGACAAAGGGATTAAGGTGTTTACCATGCATGAAATTGATCGGATGGGAATGACTAGTGTGATGCGGGAAACGGTTGATTACTTAAAGCATTGTGATGGTGTTCATCTTAGTCTTGATTTGGATGGATTGGATCCATCGGAAGCACCTGGTGTAGGAACACCGGTGCTTGGCGGGCTAAGTTATCGCGAGAGTCATTTGGCTATGGAAATGCTTGCTGAAGCGGATATTCTGACATCAGCCGAATTTGTTGAAGTCAATCCAATCTTAGATGACAAAAATAAAACCGCAACACAGGCAGTTGGATTAATGGGATCTCTATTTGGTGAAAAATTAAAATAGCAATGAAAAAGACATTGAATTTCACTCGTGAGCTTCAATGTCTTTTTTGATTTTCCTGGTGGCGGGCACGCACGTGATTCTGAATTGTCTAACTCCTATGTGTACGTCAATTTTTATCCCCAAAACTATCCATATATCTAGTATACTATAATATGGAATTCCCGATATATTTATAATATAAAAGATATTACTTAAATGCGTGTTCAAAAAGGAGGATAAAAAGGACCGAGAAGTTCTAGGCGGCGTAGCTTTGAGCACCGGAGTGTACA
>NZ_JBFNXI010000077.1:0-5585 GCF_040812445.1 Lentibacillus sp. L22
AATCGTTCATAGGCATCTTTTAACCGTAATGCCGTATTTTTCAATGGGGAGGAATGGACTTTAAACAAAAATGGGTTTTCCCCTTTTATTTTCGGTACTTCATTCCTCAGGTTTCTGCCGGAAAGCAGTTTTTTCTTTTTTCCATTGTGATAATCTTCTTCCACCGCGTCCAGCAATTGATTGTACAGCCAGTTGCACATTCTGGATTGAGAATCGAGTAACTGCTTGTTTTCCTTTGTAACCACCAATCGTACCTTTTTATTATACGTAAGCATGGCCGTTGTCCTCAATGACCTGTTTCACCGCTTGTTGCAGTTTCTTTCGCTTGTGACTTCTGCTTCCATACAAGCGGCTGCTAAAGACAGTAATAATGGAAAGCATACCACTTCCCAGATCTTTTATAAAACGAAACTGATATCCATTTGCCGAACAATACTGCGATACGGTATGGACCTGCCTTTTTAACTCTTCCTTTTGGTCCGATGATGAGACACGGCAATACCCAATAACAATTTTGTCTTGAAGTGGTTTCAAATCACGCTTGATAGCACTGAGGTCTTTTACAGCATATCTTCTATGGCCACCGGTGGTTCGAGAGGATGTTATCTTCCTTTCTTTTTCCCACCTTCTTAATGTAGTGGGATGAACACCAAGTATGCTGGATGCTTCATCGATGGTATACATGTTAGCGATCCTCCTCATTTTATTTCTACTTACAAGGTTCGACATAAAATGCAAGAATCCTGCTAAAAAGTAATTAATTTTAAATAATTTAGATTAAACTGTTTTGGACCCCCATCATAGAATAAACGTTACTTATGAAAAACAAGGATTTATAATGGAACATTTAGTATTGAAAAACGACAATATTCATTATTACCCGGGAAATATTTTGTCTAAATAGAGGGAAATATTGCACCAGACCCAATTCTAAGAGGGCTGGATAAATTAGATTACCGATTCCAAAAAGCAATGTAAATAGCACACAGTTTGTAGTCAGGTATAAATGTTGTGTAAATTCAATCTGACAAGGTTTGTAACTATTTGTATATATTTGTCAAAAAACAGTGAATTCATTTCGCGACAAGTTGTGGCTGTACAATCCGAAATAACCTTGTATATCAGGGTTTCGGGAACTCTCCAAAATAAACTTCACGGAATTAGTAATTAAATGGTTTACTTTATTTCATCACCCATTTAAAATGACTTTATAAAATATTAAAGAAGAAAAGGGGGATGGGATGTTTCCTTCTGTTTTATTTGAAATTATGTTAGTCGGTCTCCTGGGCATCGGGTCACAGTGGCTGGCATGGCGGTACCGTATGCCGGCCATTGTTGTGATGTCTGTTGCGGGATTACTGGTTGGCCCTGTATTTGGCATCATGAATCCCCAGGAAGACTTCGGCACTTTATATAAACCCATTATTACGGTCGCCGTTGCAATTATTTTGTTTGAAGGCAGTCTGAATTTGAATTTTAAAGAATTGCGTGGTCTGGGGCGGCCTGTATTTCGTATTTCCACCATCGGGGCGTTTATTGCTTGGATACTGGGTTCATTGACTGCACATTATATAGCAGGTCTGTCGTGGGCAGTTGCCTTTGTAATTGGCGGGCTGTTTATTGTGACTGGTCCAACCGTGATTCTGCCTTTGTTGCGGCAATCGAAATTAAAACCACGTCCTGCAAAGATTCTTAAGTGGGAAGGGATTATTGTAGATCCGATTGGCGCATTGCTTGCGGTATTTGCCTTTGAAATTATTTCCTACTTCGCCTCAACGCAACCGAATGGTTTATCACTATTAGCATTTTTTGCTGCTTCTATTTTTGCAGCAGTTCTTGGCTGGTTGTGTGGACGAGGGATTGGCTGGATGTTCGAAACAGGACATATCCCCGAGTATCTCAAATCACCAGCCGTTTTTGTTGTCGTAATCATGTGCTTTACCATTGCGGATGAAACAGCACATGAGACAGGGTTATTGGCGGTGACAGCAATGGGAATAACGCTGGCTAATATGGGAATCAGCTCAGTTGAGGATATGCGCCATTTTAAAGAGAATATGTCGATTTTGCTCATATCAGCCATTTTCATTATGCTGTCCGCATCGTTAAATATGGAGACGATCCTGCATATTTTTGAACCAAGAATTATTGGCTATGTGATCTTAATGATGATTGTCGTGCGTCCGTTGTCCATTTTTCTGTCAACGATTGGGACCGTTTTGTCGTTGAATGAAAAAATATTGGTCGGCTGGATTGCTCCCCGAGGTATTGTGGCTTTAACGGTTTCCAGTTATTTTGCCGTTGTGCTGGGTGATGCCGGTTATGAAGATGCAGGAATTCTTACAACACTGACATTTGGACTTGTGATCTTTACGGTTGTTGCCCATGGATTTTCGATTAGCTGGCTGGCCAAAAAACTTCATTTATCAATGGAGGGAAGACCAGGCACGATCATTGTTGGCAGTAATACCTTTACCGTTGGCTTGGCAAAATCACTAGTTAGGGCAAAATCACCGGTTATTATTGTTGATTCCTCCTGGGAAAAATTAAGAAAGGCACGAGAGGCGGGAATACCGTTTTACCATGGCGAAATGCTGTCGGAGCAAACGGAATATCATTTGGATACAACGCCATATGAGTATTTAATTGCTGCTACCGAGTATCATTCTTACAATTCACTCGTTTGTACAACATTTATGCCGGAATATGGCAGAACCAATGTCTACAAGGTCAGCCCGTATAAATTAATGGATGGTGACACGAATGACGTTGTCAATAAAATTGGTGGACGTATCTTGTTCGGTGACGAGATATCCACAGAAGATTTAAATCAAAGCATTTTATCTGGAGCATGTTTTAAGCAAACAACGTTAACCGAGAAATTTAATTATAAACAGTACTTGGAGAAGTTGGATGCGGGGTCAATCCCGTTATATATCATTAAGCCCTCTGGGAAAATTATCTTTTATTCGTCAGACATGAAAGCAATCCCTGAACCTGGCGACATTGTGGTCAGTTTAAGAAGTGCCAGACACCAAAACAACTCAGAATAGTTCGGGTGTCTGGCACTTGAACTATTCTAATTCTTCCATTTTGCGGTACATAGCAGCGATTTCTTCTTCAATTTCAATCAGTTTTTTTTCAGCGGTTGCAGTGTTTTGACCGACTAAAACCAATTTTTCAGCATCCCCTTGAATCCGCACATAGTCAGATTTCAGTTCGGCGATTTTTGCCTCGATATCCCTTTTATTCATGATCATCACTCCTCATTCATACCTTCATTCTAACCGATTTTCGCTTTACAAAAAAGAATAATAGGCTGGATGGTAAAGTGAAAATTCATCTAGTGGGGTCCTTTTCACCCACCTTCTTTAGTTGTTTCTCTAATGAATTAAAAGTGGGGGTATTACACCCCGTTCATGCGTGATAAAATAATCAAAAGGAACAAGGGGGAAATGGAATGAAAGTAACACTGGTATCTTCACCACAGGAATTTGCCGAACTTGCCGAGTCTCTATTAATGCAAAAGGAAGCCTGTAATAACTTAATGCTTGGCATCCTTGGGCGTTTACTGGAGGAACCCAATCATGATGAATACGGTTATTTAGGAATTGTAGAAAACGATCATGAGGCGGTATTTGCGTTCATGCAAACACCAATGAACTGGATATTGGCAGACACAAAAGCTGTTGATGAAGGTATCATCGAAGTGCTAACTCAATTTTTGTTTAGCCATCATATCCATATTCCTAGTATTATTGGGCCGGTCAAGGCAACGACGATGTTTGTAAAACAATGGGAACAGCTCTGGAATACGAAAGCTAGCATCCATATGGAACAATTAATCTATCAACTTGATCATGTTCAACCTGTACCAATGGCCAAGGGAGAATTGGTGTCTGCTGAAATAAAGCATCATGCATTGATTGCATCATGGCTTATTCAATTTGGTGAAGAAGTAAATGAAAGTATGTCTGAATCCAAAGCGATCCAGACAGCATCACGGTACATCCGTAATCAGTCGGTTTACCTATGGGCAGTAGATAGGAAGCCGGTTTCCATGGTGAATCATTCACGAAAAACAAAACATGGTATAACTATAAATGCTGTTTATACACCAGATTCATTTAAACGAAGGGGATATGCGACAAGTGCTGTGGCAACATTGTCAGCGAAGTTATTGAAGCAAGGCTATCAATTTTGCAGCCTGTATACAGACAAAAGCAATCCGACATCGAATGGGATTTATAAAAAAATGGGCTATTATGTTATTGGCGATTCGATTGTGTATCGGTTCTCCAATAATAGGGACTAAAAGGGGCACCATTCATATAGAATGAATGGTGCCCCAGCCACTGTCATGTTCAGTCCGGTACTCACCTTTGTGCTAAATCAATGCATCGTTTTTATCTATCTTTGAGTCCTGATAGGTTTTATAAAAATGAACAATGATTGTTTTAATGACTGCATAGAATGGGACGGCAAACAAGATACCAAGAAAGCCGGCAATACTTCCGGCAGCAAGAACCAATGTAATAATAGTCAGTGGATGGAGTTTCAACGCCCTTCCCATGATATTTGGCGAAATAAGGTTGCTTTCCAACTGGTGAGCGACAATCATGATCACAGCTACCCACACTGCCATAATAGGTTCCTGGAAAAGGCCAACAATCATTGCTGGAATGACAGAGATAAATGCACCGGCAAACGGAACCACACACATCACCATTCCAAACAAGGCCAAGGTTAAAGCATAGTTTAAGCCAATAATTAAATAGCCAATGAACAATAAAAATCCAACGCATACGGCGCAAATGATTTGTCCTTGAATGTAATGCGATAAAGTGTGGTCAATTTTATGCATCAGGCTGCTAATGTTTTTTGCTTTTTCCTTATGGAAGATCTGTGTAATAAATGGAACGAATTTATCGTGATCCTTCAGCATAAAAAATAAAAAGAATGGAATAAGCACAATTGAAACCACAAAGCCGATCAGCTGGCTAATAAAGCCGAACAAAAAGGACATGGCTGATTCAATGTAGCTCTGCAGGTTGGATGTAATATGATTAATCGCTTCATTCACGTTTGCTGGAATAATATCCTGATTGGCCTGCCAATAAGAGATTAAACTCTGTGCTCCTTCCACCATTTCCGGTATATTATTAATCAGATTGGAAAATTGCTTTTGGGCAATTGGCGCAATGTAATGGATAACCAGATAAATAAGTAAAATCAGCAGAATAAAAACGATAAAAATAGCCAACACACGAGGTACCTTATACTTTTCCATCAGGTGGACAATCGGCTTTGTTAAATAGAAAAGTACACCAGCACCAACGATAGGCAAAGCAACAGCTGCCAGATATTTAAAAACTGGATCAAATAAGAAATCTGTTGCAGAGATTAACAAGATTAAGAGAAAGATTAAAATGAATGAAACTAGTACTTGGAACCAGCGTTTTTTGTACATACGGTCACCGCCTTCTAGATGATGTTCAAAAAGTCCGGTAAAAATGACATGCCCCCTGCAAAAGGGGTATGCCGACGCCTGAGCGCAAGCCCGTTTTTAGTCGGCCTTCCTTTGA
>NZ_JBFNXI010000078.1:0-4885 GCF_040812445.1 Lentibacillus sp. L22
AAAAGGTTCCAAGCAAACTTTTGATTTGCTTGGAACCTTTTTATTTACTATTTTTGGCTAGTTATGTCCCAGCCTCTTCCCTAAAATCTTCTTATTTCTTTTGTGCCAGCCAAGAAGCGATTAGATCAACATCGTCACCAGTAGCCATTCCTGCTGGCATTGTTCCTTGGTCGCCTTCTTTACCATTTTCAATAATGTCAGCAATTTCATCCTTGGAATATTTTGATCCTACTTTTTGCAAGTTAGGACCGCTTTGGCCAGATAAATCAGAGCCGTGACAAGAAGCACAATTACTTTGGAAAGCATCCTCTGCAGCTTGCTCGTCTACATTGCCACCATTATTTTCTTCCTTGGCATTATTGTTCCCGTTGTCATTGCCTGCGTTGTCATCCCCGCCGCCACCGCAAGCTCCGAGTACAAGGGCGGTACCAAAAAGAACCGCTAATAACCATTTCTTCACTTTAAAATCCCCCTAACAAAAAGAATTTTACTATCAAGGATATTGTAACCCATTTGCCAAATTTTAAAACCCTTGATTTTCCATTGGGCATTGAAAAAGCGACCAAAATGCATCAATAGCAACACTTATACAGATTATGACAAATTACCGACAAATTCACGTATATGCCGGGAATGGTTTTCACTTCATTTGCGAGCGTAAATATGCATCAATAAATGGATCCAAATCACCATCAATAACACCTTGCGCATTCCCGACCTCTACATTGGTTCGATGATCCTTGACCATGGAATACGGGTGAAAAACATAGGATCGAATTTGACTGCCCCAGCCAATTTCTTTTTGTTCACCGCGAATTTCATTTAATTCTTGTTGCTGACGTTCGATTTCCAATTGATACAATTTTGATTTGAGCATTTTCATTGCTTGTTCCCGGTTTTGTATCTGTGAACGTTCTGATTGGCAGGTCACCACGATATTGGTTGGCAAATGGGTAATTCTGACTGCAGAATCTGTCTTGTTTACATGCTGGCCGCCTGCACCGCTGGAACGGTACGTATCAATTTTCAAATCTTCATTGTTAATATCTATTTCCACTTCATCATTAAACTCAGGTGTAACATCGCAGGAAACAAATGATGTATGTCTTCTTCCGGACGAATCAAAAGGAGATATTCGTACCAGACGATGAACGCCCTTTTCCGCCTTAAGATACCCGTAGGCATTATGACCTTTAATAAATAGCGTTACACTTTTAACCCCTGCCTCATCCCCAGGCAAATAATCAAGTGTTTCAACCTGAAATCCTTTACTTTCGGCCCAGCGCTGATACATCCGCAGTAGCATGCTGGCCCAGTCCTGTGATTCTGTTCCGCCAGCACCGGGATGAAGCTCAAGTAAGGCATTATTGGCATCATATGGTTCACTTAACAACAATTGCAATTCAAACTGATTAACACTTTCCTGCAGGTCATTCATCCCATCTTCTAGTTCAGCAAATAGATCGGGATCATTTTCCTCTTTTACTAATTCATAACTAACCTCCAGATCGTCCAGTTTTGCCTCCAATTCAGCAAACCGGTCAACATAATTCTTTAGCCCGTTTGTTTCATTAATCACTTTTTGCGCCTCGTTGGGATGATCCCAAAAACCAGGGTCAGTCATTTGCAATTCCAACTCTTTTATCCGGTCCTCTTTTGCCTCTAAGTCAAAGAGACCCCCTAAAATCGGCAATACGCGCCTTTATTTTTTCTAATTCATGGTTGATTTCTGTTAGTTCCATCCTGTCACCTCATTATTAGAGGAAATTCAAAAAGTCCGGTAAAAATGACGCTTCGAATTTCAGCGTTGGCTTGCTTTTCCGCTCCTCATGTACCTCTATGTACACTCCGGTGCTCAAAGCTACGCCGCCTTGAACCTCTTGGTCCTTTTTACCCTCCTTTTGAACACCCCTATTAGTTTGTATATTCTCGGAAAAACACTCCCTTGATTCGGGAGTGTTTTTGAGCTATTGCGTGAGCGCTTCGGCCTTGTCTATCTATTTCCATCCTTAGCGACCATGGCAATTTTTATATTTTTTGCCGCTTCCGCATGGACATGGGTCATTCCTGCCTATACGTTCTTTTTTCACATACGGTTTTTTTGATTTCTTTTTATCATTATCTTCTCCACCGGAAACTGCTTGGGTGTTTTTGACAACTTCCTGTCGCTGTAGGTTTTGGCGAATTTGTGCCTTCATCACATATTTGGAGACTTCTTCCTCAATTGCTGTGACCATTTGTTCAAACATGTGGAATCCTTCCGCCTGATACTCCTGTAAAGGATCATTTTGCCCATATGCTCGTAAATGGATACCTTGTCGTAATTGATCCATCTGATCGATATGATCCATCCATTTGCTATCAACTGTCCGCAGCAAAATGACTTTTTCAAATTCGCGCATTTGTTCCGGTGATATTTCTTCTTCTTTCTCATCATATTTCCTTTTCAGAATCTCCATGATTTGCTCAACCATTTCCTCTGGTTCTTTACCAAGCAAATCATCTGCTGAAATATCTTCCGGATCCAATAGGTTTCCATGTAAATAATCAACAATTGCAGTTAATTCCCAGTTTTCATCCAAATCATCTGCTGTGTGTGACTGGACGACACGTTCAACGGTAGATTGGATCATTCCTTCAATGATTTCCCGTAAATTTTCTGAGTCAATCACGTCAAACCGTTGCTTGTAAATGATTTCCCGCTGTTCACGAAGCACATCATCATAGGATAACACCGTTTTACGTGCATCAAAGTTATTACCCTCTACTCGTTTTTGCGCGGATTCAACTGCCCTGGAAACCATTTTGCTTTCAATTGGCTGTGTATCATCCATCCCCAGCCGCTCCATCATTGAACGGAGATTATCAGAACCAAATCGGCGCATTAACTCATCTTCCATGGATAAATAAAACTGTGTAATTCCTGGGTCGCCTTGTCGTCCGGAACGACCACGCAACTGATTATCAATCCGGCGTGACTCATGCCGCTCCGTACCGATGACCGCCAGTCCGCCAAGTTCCTTGACGCCTTCACCAAGTTTAATATCTGTTCCACGTCCGGCCATATTGGTAGCAATTGTTACAGCGCCTTTCTCACCGGCATTCTCAATAATTTCCGCTTCTCTAAAGTGGTTTTTGGCATTTAAGACATCATGTTTAACACCCATTCGCTTTAGCAAGTTGGAGATTAATTCTGATGTTTCAACAGCTACAGTTCCAACTAGAACAGGCTGTCCTTTTTCATGCCGCTCCTTAATATCTTCTGCAACCGCCTTAAACTTGCCATCCATTGTTTTATAAATTAAATCGGCCCGGTCCTCACGGATAATTGGTTTATTGGTTGGAATCGTAATAACATCCATATTATAAATGCTGCGAAATTCCTCTTCCTCCGTTTTTGCTGTACCAGTCATCCCGGACAGCTTCTGATACATCCGGAAATAATTTTGGAAGGTAATGGATGCAAGGGTCATGCTTTCATTTTGAATTTGCAGACCCTCTTTCGCCTCAATTGCCTGATGAAGGCCATCACTATAACGACGGCCTTTCATCAGTCGGCCAGTAAATTGATCAACAATGACAACCTCGCCTTCCTGAACCACGTAATCCGTATCTCGATGCATGGAAACATGTGCCTTCAATGCTTGGTTGATATGATGGGTCAATGTGACGTGATTTAAATCAAACAGGTTATCAATCGAAAAATAACGTTCTGCCTTATTGATCCCTTCCTCTGTCAATTGTACACCCTTCGTCTTCTCGTCATACGTATAATCAGTTTCATTTTTCAACGTACTGACAAAGGAATTTGCCTGTTGGTACATCGAGGCAGACTTTTGCGCTGAGCCAGAAATAATTAATGGCGTTCTCGCTTCATCAATCAAAATGGAGTCGACCTCGTCAATGATAGCAAAATTGAGCGGACGTTGTACCATCTCCTCTTTGTAAAGCACCATGTTATCACGCAGGTAATCAAATCCATACTCATTATTGGTTCCATATGTGATATCACAATAATAAGCATCCCGTTTTTCTTCTTTTGACAGCCCGTTACCGTTTAAACCTACTGTCAAACCGAGAAATCCGAATAACTCTCCCATTTCCCGTGCATCACGGTCAGCCAGATAGTCATTAACGGTTACAATATGAACCCCTTTACCGGAAAGTGCATTTAAATAGGCTGGCAATGTTGAAGCGAGTGTTTTCCCTTCCCCGGTTTTCATTTCGGCTATATTTCCTTCGTGAAGGGCAACCGCACCTAGTAATTGAACCGGAAACGGACGCATACCAAGGACACGTTTGGAGGCTTCCCGTACAACGGCATATGCCTCCACCAACATGTCGTCAAGTGATTCGCCGTTCTGATACCGCTCCTTAAATTCTTCCGTCTTATTTTTTAAATCATTATCGGTAAATTTTTCATATTCTGGTTCTAATGCATCTATCTTATCTACTGTTTTTTGATATTTGTTAAGTTGTTTTTGATTTCCATCACCAAAAATTTTTTGCAATAATCCTGGCATAATAAAACGCTCCTCGCAAGGTAAAAATCGTCACTCAAAGAGACTGTTCAAAACATCCGGGTAAAAATGACATTTCGAATTTCAACTGTCCCGAAATTCGACGTACTATTGTCGGCGTTGCAACAGAACGCCCGAGACCTTAGCCGGCCTCGATTTTTTTATCCTCCTTTTTGAACACACCCTTATACTACGATAGTCCATGATCAATAATAACACTTTCTTCATAAAAGTGACAACTGAATCGTCTATCATATGTTCGTCATTTGCATGTTTGGGCGCCTATGAAAACAAAAAACAGCCGGGAGTTTGACACCTACATAATCAGAAATTGCCTTTAAAGCCTGTGATGGCTTTATTTTTTT
>NZ_JBFNXI010000079.1:0-3913 GCF_040812445.1 Lentibacillus sp. L22
TCGACTCACCTGGATTCTCAAAAAAATCACTTACAGCTTCTTTTCCACTACTCCACCACTCATTTATTTTCTGACCTGCTTTATCTAACCCAGTCTGGATACCAAATATATTATTATCGTATAAATATTCAAAGGTAAATGTTGCAACAAAGCTTACATCTATACCTGCGGCTGCAGCCCAACCAACTGGACTAGCACCCAACACTGCAGCATAAGCAGTAGTTCCATAACTAGCTAAACTTCCTCCTAAACTTGCTAGATTATGGGTCAAGGCTTCTCCTACTGTCTTACCATTGTCTCTATCGCCTTGATAGCCAAGATAGGCTCCCAGACCCGTAAGTGCCCAACCTCCCCATTTTACATAATCGGCATACTTATAAAACCCCTTTGATTGACTCAACACATCTTTTATTGCCTTAGAAGATTTCGGATCCGGTATATTTACAGCAGACCTTATTTCATCCTCATGTTTTATCAAATATTCAGCTATCTCTTTTTGATTATATCCTAATTTTTCGAGGAAAGTTTTTAAAGATCCTCTTGCTGCACTTGGCACACTATATAAATGGTATTAAATATTTATAACTTTGAACACAGCCGTTTTCTTACAGTTTCTAAGACTTTTTGGATATTCATCATAAATTCCTGTACCGCATTACGAATTTCATCAACCGTTGAATAAAAAACATTATGGATCACAGACTTTTTTAACCATCCCCAAAGTCCCTCAATGAGGTTTAATTGGGGGTTGTAGGGCGGAAGAAACATCAGCTGTAACTCTGGATGATCTTCCAAAAATGGTTGGATTAGCTTGGCATGATGGATTTTGGCGTTGTCCAGTACCATGACAATATTCTGGTTCGGATATTTTTCGACAACCTGCTTTAAAAAATCCAAAAAGACTTTAGCGTTATAGCGCTCTCTTTCAATACAAAAGGTTTCACCAGATTCATAATCCAGTGCACCAATTAATTTGACGCCATGATGTTTGCCGTAAGTTGGGACAATTTTTTGTCGACCTTTGGGAAACCATGTACAAGACAATGCCTGGTAGTCTCGGATCATACTCTCATCCTGGAACAAAATTCGATCAATTTCACCGTTCCTCATTTTTTTAATGGTTTCAAATTCTTCCTTGAACGCCTTTTGTTTTTCAGGGTCCGCCTTTTCTAGTGTATTATAGGTGGGTTTAGTGTAGCTGAAGCCAAGACGATGAAGTAATGTGCGAACACCTCGGTCTGAATAAGAAACGCGAAAATTTTGCTCAACCCAATATCGAATCAAAAATGACGTCCAATTCATCTCTGCAGGAAATCCTACGTCTGCAGGTTTGCTTTCGACAATTAGTTGGTATAGTTCTTGTTCCTGTTCTTCCGTTAATCTGCTCGGTCGCCCGGGAGATTGTCCAGGAGTTAACCCTTTTAACCCGTCGTTGCGATAGTCACGAACATAGTGGCATACTGTTGGCACCGTACATCCAATAAGGTCGCCAATTTCTTGATAAGTGTTCCCTTTAAGGTGCATTAAAATGGCTTGATAACGTTTGAAAAGCCGCAAATCCTTTGTATTGTGCATCGCATCTTTAACTTCTTGAACGGCTGGGTTAAAATCAGCTTTGTGGATTTTCATTTTGTCTACCTCAAACATGTTTAAATTCCTTTAATTCCATTTATATAGCTGCGCAATAACACGCGCATCTTCGGTGTCGTTTTTCGTTGGTGAGTTATCATCGACCTCTTTTAACTTCTTCACGTGCATCGGATTAACCAATACAAAATCATAGTCTTTAGCAACTAGATAATGGCCAGGCTCAGCCAGTAATGCCCTGTTGGCTTCACTCCAAAAACGACATGACTTTTTCGTTATTTTTCTGGAGCTTGACAGTCCAATCTAGTAGTTGTTGAAAACCGTGTATGCGATGTCAAAGATCAGTCTTTTGCCAAATTCGTACCCTCTATCATCCTGTGCACGCGCCACATGTTTATCCTTGGCAATATCAATTCCTACAATGATTTGCGATATTTTGCGATTTTGATTATAATTCATTTTGCTCCTGGTATTTTTAATTTCGGAGTCGATGCGCATCAACATCCTGTACTATACCAAGAGGGCTTATTTTTGTTAACCTCAAATTTCTTCGTTACAGGAATGCTCGCTCTATGGCTTCCGAAAGCCCATTCCCATAAATACCTTCAAGTAATGTAAAGTCTTCCATTAGAAAATTACCCTCTTGCCAGTCCTCTCTTTTAATTGTAATGTTTTATAGACTAATAAGTTATCAAAATGAAGTGATTTTTCCTCGATATTCATTTAATAACATCCTTTCTATCGATTCCCATTGGTTTTAGGTTTCCGTACTTGTCATAATTAAAGCTATCGAAGCGGTATTTACAGTAAAGTGTTACGAGTTGTTCTGGAAGTACAAAAAGCATAGCATATAATACTAAGATACAAAGTGACAGCATGAATATTGTTTGTATATCCATTAAGCCGAACGTCCTAACCAGAAATTGAATAATAAATAGCAATCCAATGCTTCCAGTAATTATCATAGGAAGATAAGATTTGATGCCAGCCTCAGTCCTTGATCTTATTTCATCTTTTTTCGATCCTTCTCTATATTGACCTTTTTTTAATAAAATATAGAATCTAATACAGGTTATAATAAAAATCAATACTCCAAACGATAAAGTTATAAAGGTAAACGCTAAAAGTGACTCTCTTGTTACACTGTAATTTTTTCCTATATAAAACAGCGCCATTGTATAAGGCAATATCCCAAACAAATTTTGAGACACGAATATTGTTATTAAGTATTGAACCTTCTGTCTGTTTAAATAGACTTTCGGGATTGCGTAAATAATTGATAGTAATATGAATATTATCGTGGTAACCAAATGGAATTTGAACATTGCTTCTTTATTCGGAAATTTCGAATCACCCCCGGCTGCAACGTATGCCAAAAAAACATTAGAGCTTGAAGGAAAATTGATAAAATAAGCACGGATCCTAACGCCCCTGGCCTTTGCCTTCCTGATTCAAATGAACCTCGTAAAACTTTAAAATCATCCTCTTTTAATCTACTTAGCATATTTATATCTTTCCCCAATCTATCAACTGAACCATCCTTTTATTTTATGGAGCGCACCTTTTGCTCGATCCGTGATTGGATCCGTGATTGATTTTTTTGGGCCATTACCAAATGAAAATTTAAATTCCTTAATCCCCCAATTAGCTATCATTCCAACTTCAACCCCTATAGCTGTTCCAACACCCGGAATAAGTATAAGTGCTGTACCGGCAGCTGTAAATCCTGCATGAACTGCCCTACCCACCGCTGTATCAACTGCAGTACCAACAGTTATCCGCGAAGCAGCCTCACCTGTGCTTAATCCCTCGTCTTTGTCATCATGGTAATTACTATAATAATTTAACCCAGCACCAAATATACCAAGTGATTTTGAGGCTCCCTTATCCATATTGAGAATACCGCCACTTTTAACATTAACTGTGTCTTTCAAACTATCTCCTGCTCCTTTTACAGTTGCTTTCGCTATGGTTTTTGCTTTATCCCAATTTGTTGCTTTGTCGTTCCAATATTTCATCCCCTGATGTTTGCCAGTAACGTCTGTCCCTGTCTTGGAATAAACCTGTTTTCCCGTTTTTTATCGTAATAGTTAATTGCAGTTTTGGATGGCTTTCCGCCTTTTCGCTGCTTATTAAGGTTTCTTACAGCATTGTGGAAGTGGAGAGCTTTTTAATTATTTTTTTCGCCTTAGTGGTTTCATATAAATATAGCCTAGAAAAACAGTAGTTCCCAAACAACCCATAATTAACGGTTTTATACTAACTCAACTTTCGCAGCCCAAACTAGGCAGGTATACCTTGATATAGTTAGGTAATCCCGCAAACC
>NZ_JBFNXI010000080.1:0-3637 GCF_040812445.1 Lentibacillus sp. L22
GAATTTCCAAAAGTACTTTACCAGATAAAGGTTAGATGTCATTTTTACTCTGCGAAAGTTGAGTACTAATAAAAAAATATATAATAAAGGTAACCACTGAAAACAGAGGGAGAGGATCATCATCCCCTGAATCGTCCATGTTGGTGACGAGAGCCTGGTACTATCAAATGAATTATTCTCCTAAAATTCTACGTTGGATTAGAAGTAGCGTGAACAAACACTTCCGATTCAATCTGCATGCTGTTCATTTTTTTACTTTTATATTATCCGTATCTACGGATCGCTTCAGAACGATTTTATTTTAAATATTCGTTAGTTGAATAACGGGATAGGCGAAATTCAACCTGAGTTTTTTTCCAGTTTTCCTTCTAATTGTTTATGAGCCTGACTTCGCTTTATTGGCCTTACTATCCAGACAGCTAACATAATAACCGCCCACATTCCGATGTTAATAAGGAACATTAATACACTTTGCGGCATAAAATATAGAAGGGCCACACTTAAAAAAATGAATAGAAATAATAATAGTATGATAAATACTAGCACTCGAGATTGCTTTTTTCCCTCGGAAAGATATTCACGCAATTCTTGATTCGTTGGATATATGACTTTTTTTCTGCGTTCTAATCCTTTTTCAATTGCTCTGTCTGATAATTTTATACTTACACAGCCAAGTATTATTCCCAAAATACTAGCAATAACTAACATTTTTAATGGATTTGTTGCCATACCAAATGAAAAATTTTTCATTATGGCATAGAAAGGAATTGAACAGAAGCTCATGAAAGTAATCATTGATTTGTTTATTTGTTGTGCAATTAAAAAAAGCTCTTGTTTTTTAAAATCAAAGTATACAGAGTAATTTGACTCCTTATTTTGATAAATCGCTACCCAGGATCTTGACACACACTCACATCCCTTCAAGCGTATTCTTAACAACATCAAGCATTATTCAGCTATTACTGGCAAAGTATTGTTTCTCTTCTTTGGCGGCCTTTCCGGAAAAGGAACTCATACCATTACTTATGTAAATTCTAAAACAAAAGGAACATACCGCTAATATGCTTCATCAATACAATTCTTCCTGCTCACCCTTATAACCTCCAAAATATACTTCTTCAATATTTTCCCTATTGAAAAAGTAAGCACCCTTTTGTACTCTTCCAGCGGGATATATACAAGCTGAATAATCAAAATAACCTATGACTCCATCTTTATTTTATAAGGGCCTTGTTCAAAATCATTAATTTAGCACTTCCATTTTTCGGTCGAACAACACATACGATTGGTAGAATATCCATATACAATCTCCTTTGTTACAAATACTTATTATAACTTAGGACCTTTATCCCTATATCTGGTTATTTGCAAACATTAAAAGATGCTCTCATTTTTTTCAACCCTTACACGAAAAACAACTACTTATTTCTCATTCTGCAATTCCTTAATTATTTTTCTTCTCTTTATTGGCTTCATATAAATAAAGCTAAGAAAAACAGAAGTGCACAAACAACCAAAAATCAAAGGCTTTATGCTATTGACCATAAAAAAT
The DNA here is from genome assembly GCF_040812445.1 of Lentibacillus sp. L22. Lineage (NCBI taxonomy): Bacteria > Bacillati > Bacillota > Bacilli > Caryophanales > Bacillaceae > Lentibacillus > Lentibacillus sp. L22. The sequence goes on from NZ_JBFNXI010000080.1 coordinate 1,553, forward strand.
GTAATAAATGTGACTGCTGCAAACAGGAGGGAAATGATAATTACCCATATTTCTGCACGAGATTGTTTCATCCCCTTATATATACACTCTTCTAAAGAGTAATCATCCAAAATAATCGGGCGTATTTTTTCCTCCATATAGTATACCTGGTACATTTTATTAACCGTGAAATATGCAATTGCTATTCCAATAATAAATAAAATAATATCAAGGAAAAAATTATAATGTGTTTAGTAAAATCCGTTAAGAAAATTTCCAGCAATGTAAAGTGCTATAACAATTAAATATACACTAACAATAGAATTTTTTTGCCAAATGGTATTTTGTAAATGACTCCATCGTCCTGGTCATAGAATAATGTATATAGATCCGTATTTCTATAAATTGGAACTAAGGTGCTTTTCAATTTTTATCCCTCCACAAGAACTAACCAAAAATGGAACCCAAACCATCAGTTATTCCTGATACTGCGTGACCTATGAAGTTTTTGTACCTTTCCATATATCGCCTGCATTATCATAGATTGCATCAAAATCTTCGCTACCAAGATAACCAATGCCCGCACCTAACAATGCTCCACCAATTGCTGAAATAACACCGTGTGCTCCTGCCTTAACAGCTGCATCCGCAAGCTTTTCGGATAAAAGTTCAACTATGGCCTCTGTACCATCATTAATAGGTGTCTTCGTAATCTGCCTTATTAAGTTCCCCGTTTTTATACAGCTCTTCAATTCGATCCAAATAACCTTTCGCTTCCGAATCCAAGTTATTAATTTTCACTTGTTCCGCAACTATTTCATGTTCCTCTAAATAACCTTCGCATGCCATGATCTTCCAAGTATTCTATAAAACTATCTGTCATGTTCTCTTTTATCTTTTCTTCACTCATATTTCTACTTGTATCTTTAACCGAATCTACTATAGCATTATATTGATCAGACGTTATATCTCCATTTTTATTCTAGCACTATACTCCTGATTTTATATTACTCAATTCAAATACTACCTAGATTTGTTAGCCATTGGGGAGATAGAATATTTACAGTACATTTAACTTTCCCCTACTTTACTCTATATCGATTACTTTATTCCTGAACCCTCTTAGTGCCCTTTTTCGATCTAAAGGTCTCATTAAGATGAGAATAAAAATAACTCCTGCACATATACAACCAATGACTAAAGGTCGAATTTTACTTGTAGCAAAAAATATTATGAAAAATGTTATCCCAACTGGCAATGATATAATTGCACTATAAAGCTCTATGCGAAGCTGTTTCGTTCCTTTAATAGCGCATTCCTGCAAATTATATTTATCCAAAATAATCCCTTGCTTTGTTTCCTTGAGATAATAGGCGCTATAAAATTCGGTAGTTACATAATAAGTTACTCCTAAGGCAATAATAAACAAAATAATGTTGAGGAATGTAGTTTGATACCCTTGATAAATACCATCAAGAAATTTTGAACCATAAGTGATCACTAGGATAACCATGAAAAATATCGCAAAAGACTTATTTCTGTGTTGAAATTTATATAAACGGTTGTTATGTTGATCATAAAATAACGTATACCGTTCCTGCTCTCTATAAAGCGGTATTAACCTCTTTTTCATAACTCCCCCCCTTGCTAATTTTCAATCAACTAAATGGAGCCTAATCCATCAGTAATTCCGGATATTGCATCCCCTACGAAATTCTTAGCTCCCTCATATATTTCCTCTTTATTATCTTAAAATTTGTCAAATAAATAACCACCACCAGCTCCGATTGCAGCACCAACAGCGGTCCCAATCGGGCCCCCAATAGCTGTTCCTATAGTTGCACCTACAAATGTAGCTCCAGTATGTCCTCCAGTTTTAATCGCCGCATCAGTTGGATCCTCTCCATCAGTAACTCTATAGATACTCCATCACTGATTTAATTTACACTTATACCAAGATGATTCTCCTCCTCTCCTAATTCATTTTACACTTACAACCTTAAACTCTAGACTTCATTCTGTGGAAAAAACTTTTGCATTTTTACCGCCCAGGAATTTGACCCTTGTATCGCCTTCAATTATCGTTCCGAGTCCGGGTAAGACTGT
>NZ_JBFNXI010000081.1:0-3561 GCF_040812445.1 Lentibacillus sp. L22
GAAAAGCAAGCCAACGACGAAATTCGAAGCGTCATTTTTACCGGACTTTTTGAACATCCTCTTAAAAGGAGGAGTTCATTTGCCGCTTACATCCATTCGAGTGCTCGATTTAACCCGGTTATTACCAGGCCCCTACTGTACCATGCTGCTAGCTGACTTTGGTGCTGAAGTAATAAAAGTAGAGGATCCAAAAGTTGGTGATTACGCAAGGGAGAATGAACCAAAATTGGATGAGAATAGTACTTTTTTTCACGCGCTTAATCGTAATAAGAAAAGTATTTGCTTGAACTTAAAAACGGATGCGGGCAGAGAAAGTTTTATAAAATTAGTCAAGAAATCAGATGTTGTCGTGGAATCATTTAGACCCGGAGTGATGAATCGCCTTGGTTTGGATTACGAAACATTAAAAGAGATAAACCCAAAAATTATTTACTGTGCGATTACCGGGTATGGACAAACAGGACCATATGTGAATCGCCCCGGACACGATATAAACTACCTCAGTTATGCCGGGTTGCTGCAGTTGATGGGAGAAAGAGGAGGCAAGCCAATCGTACCCGCTGCACAAATTGCTGATATCGGCGGTGGGGCGCTTCCGGCAGCGATTGGTATTTTACTAGCTTTATTTGAACGAGAAAAATCGGGTGAAGGACAATTTGTGGATATTTCCATGACCGATGGGGTGATTTCCTGGCTGCAAATTCTTCTTTCGGGCTATCTGGCAAATCATGTTGAACCGCAAAGAGGCGAAATGGAACTGAGTGGTGGTCGTGCTTGTTATGAGGTCTATCAAACAAGAGATGGACGTTTTCTATCGGTTGGTGCACTGGAACCGAAATTTTGGCAAGCCTTTTGCACCGTGATTGACAGAGAAGATCTTATCCCCAAATTGGCAGCCCCGATCGAGGAACAAGAACATATGAAAGAGGAAATTCAAGCGATTATTTCCAATAAAACACTGGATGAATGGATGGTGGATTTTGCCGAAGTAGATGCCTGTGTTGCGCCAGTGCTTACTTTTGCTGAAGTATTAAAAAATCCTCAAGTGCGTGCCAGAGAAATGATTCAACCATTGGAACATCGTATGTTGGGGATGATGAAGCAAATTGGTACGCCGATTAAATTATCAGAGACACCTGGGAAAATCTATTCGCAAGCGCCAAAGCTGGGGGAACATACCGAAGAAATTTTAAAGACGTTAATAGAGGAGGAAGATATAGATGGCTGAACTACTATCAGTAACCAAAAATGATGGTATTGCAACGGTAGTTATCGATAATCCGCCAATGAATGTGTTAAGCGAAAAGGTAACGGCGGAATTAGATGAGGTATTTAGTGAATTGAAAGCAGATCACGAGGTCATCTCGATTATCCTGACCGGTGCAGGTGATCGTGCGTTTATGGCTGGTGCGGATATCAAAGAATTTCCGGAACGAGACGTGAATAATGAAAGTGCGGTCAGTATCCATGAAGTATTTAATCGCATCGAATCAATTCCTAAACCGACGATCGCCTTATTAAATGGTTTTACGCTTGGAGGTGGATTGGAACTTGCTTTAACGTGTGATATCAGGATCGCCGAAGAACATGCAAAAATCGGATTACCTGAAGTAAATTTAGGGATATTGCCGGGTGGCGGTGGTACGCAACGACTACCACGAATCGTTGGTGCCGGAAAAGCAAAGGAAATGATGTTTACCGGAGAACCTGTGTCGGCTGATGAAGCATGTCGGTTAGGCATTGTCAACCAAGTTATCGCAAAAGGAGAAGGCAAGCAAGCTGCAGAAAAACTTGCACAAAAACTTGCCGACCAGTCATTGCAGGCATTAAGCCGGATCAAACGATTGGTGAATGAAGGCAAGGAGTTACCGCTTGATGAAGGATTAAAACTGGAGGAAAAGTTATTCAATGAGGTTTTTGTTACCGAAGATGCCAAAGAAGGAGTACAGGCGTTTATTGAAAAACGAAAACCCGAATTTGTTCATCGATAGTCGTGACTGCAATGGTATTATGCGGAGGAAGGTGTAAACAACATGCCGAACAATAATGCAATCGCCAACTTGAAAGAAGCAATGGAAATCCCTGTAATTATGGCACCTATGTTTATCATTAGTAATCCAACAATGGTGATCAATGCCTGTGCATCGGGAATTGCTGGAACGTTTCCTGCCTTAAATGCCAGATCAGGCGAAATACTGGAGGACTGGATGCAGGAAATAAATGCCGGATTGGATAAATTGAGACAACAAAATCCGGGTAAAAAAATTGCACCATGGGGAATTAACTTTATCGTTCACCGGTCGAATAAACGATATGTAGAAGATCTGAATTTAATCGAGAAGTATCAGCCACCACTGGTCATTACGTCATTGGGTGACCCTGGACCGGTAGCTGAAATTGTGCATGCCTATGGTGGGGTGGTTCTTTCCGATGTAATTAATATAAAATTTGCTAAAAAAGCAATTGAGAAAGGTTCTGATGGTTTAGTCCTGGTTGCCGCCGGTGCGGGTGGTCATGGTGGTACATATAATCCTATTTCATTTGTACACGAAGTACGGCAGTTTTTTGACGGGCCAATTGCCTTATCTGGCGGTTTGACCAAAGGGGAAGATATCCTTGTAACTGAATTATTGGGAGCCGATTTTTCCTACATTGGGACACGGTTTATCCCGTCTGAAGAAAGTTCGGCTCAAGCCGGGTATAAAGATATGATTGTTGATGCATCGATTGAAGATATTATTTACACAGATGCGTTTAGCGGGGTGAACGCCAATTACCTGATACCAAGTATCACTGGTGCCGGACTGGATCCGCAAAATCTCCAGAAAAAAGATAAAGTCGATTTCTCAGAATTACGAAACAAAGAAGTAAAAGCTTGGAAAGATGTTTGGGGTGCGGGTCAGGGAGTTGGTTCGATTAACAACATTCAACCAGTAGCAGACATTGTTGAGGAATTAAAGGCTGGTTATTACCAAGCAATTGAAAAAATATCTAGAAAAAATAATGTATCTATTTAGGGGTTCCAAAACAGTTTAATCTAAATTATTTAAAATTAATTACTTTTTAGCAGGATTCTCGCATTTTATGTCGAACTTTGTATGTAGAAAAATAAGGAGGATCGCTAAAATGTATACCATCGATGAAGCATCCAACATACTTGGTGTTCATCCCACTACATTAAGAAGGTGGGAGAAAGAGGGGAAGATAACATCCTCTCGAACCACCGGTGGCCATAGAAGATATGCTGTAGAAGACCTTAGTGCTATCAAGCGTGATTTGAAACCACTTCAAGACAAAATTGTTATCGGGTATTGTCGCGTCTCATCATCGGACCAAAAGGAAGAGTTAAAAAGGCAGGTCCATACTGTATCGCAGTATTGTTCGGCAAATGGATATCAGTTTCGTTTTATAAAAGATCTGGGAAGTGGTATGCTTTCCATTATTACTGTCTTTAGCAGCCGCTTGTATGGAAGCAGAAGTCACAAGCGAAAGAAACTGCAACAAGCGGTGAAACAGGTCATTGAGGACAACGGCCATGCTTACGTATAATAAAAAGGTACG
>NZ_JBFNXI010000082.1:0-3444 GCF_040812445.1 Lentibacillus sp. L22
GCTACCTTTAAACCCTCGTTGTTCTTTTTTAATTTTATAGAAGGAATATATGACAGAATATTCACCCGATTAAGTCGGGTAGCTAATCAAGATGATTGACTTTCAGAAATGGTTTTAATGCAACGCTAGTGATAAAGTAGATAACTTAAATGCTGTGGAAAAATTGAAATCCACGGAGATAAAACAGAATAAAACAGGGCATTCTAGTATATTGGGTGCAGGTAGTGGTCTTTTTTTGGCACTTTTTTTAAAGCCCTTATCTGATTACCTTTCAATTCCCGGCAGTCCATTAACCAACTCTGTGATTTTACTAATTATTGTGTTATTCATGTTTGTCCTATGTGTGTCTGTAAATAATATGCTTAAAAATAAACTATATAACATTGTTAATCTTAAGAGGTTATCAACTTATAAATTATGGATTAAACCTAAGTCCATTAAACATTTTTTCCAAATTGTGGCTATTTATTTTTTCTTTTTGGCATTAACCGTATTGTTCTTTGTGATGTCTATTAAAGATCCAGATGTCATAACGCTAATTTTTACAATGATAGCTATGTTTTTTTATTGCTTTGCAGTGTCGGTCCAGTGACAATGGGCACTACTACCGTGAAATTCAAGTGTAGTAGTGAAACAGCAGTTTAAATTGAATGATACAGGTGTGTTTTCAATTGTAAAAGAAAGATAGAAGAAAGATACTAAAAATAAGAAAAATCAGGAGGGGATATTCATGTTACCAATTGGGTCAATCGTATATCTGAAAAAAGGAACGGACAAACTGATGATCTTAAACAGAGGCCCTATTCTTCCATTGGGGGAAACGGAAGAAAAAGGGATATGGTATGACTACTCGGGATGTTTTTATCCACAGGGACTGGATCCTAATAATGTATTCTACTTTAATGAAGAAAATATAGACGAAATTGTATTTGAAGGTTTCAAAGACGATGAAGAAGAACGTTTCCAAAAGATCTTTCATGACAGGTTAAAAGGAAATAAAGCAAACATCAAAAAGGGATCTGTTACTAGGCCGTTGGAATAAAACAAAATGGATATTAAAAAGAACCATATGATCGATATGCTTCTTTTGTTTAGGATTTACATTATAATAGAGTTGTAGCTTTGCGCTGGAATTGTTTATCTGTGGTTGCAACGTTATTCCAAGGTGCTGCTAATTAGGTGTTGATCAGATTAACTGATTATGAACAGCTGCTTGATCAAGTGAAAGAAGTGGTATTATCCTTTGAACCAAATGAAAAAGCGATGATTTGAGAAGAATTTTTGGAAGATGATGTGACATCTGGACTTGAAAAGATAGAAGATATGACTGTTAACCTGACAGATGAGGCAAGTAGTATTCGAGATATTGTGGTCTTGCTAAATTGGATGATAAGGAATTTTTACATAATGTCCAATGTGGAAAAAACAGTTAAGGAATTTCACGAGTTAGATGATTCGCATTGGGATCAGCTGAAAAATAGCATGAGTTCCCATTTTTAGTCAAATTTATGAAGGAAACCAATCGGAGCCGGAGATGTATTGAAACGACTGTATATCCCTTGAATTGTTGGACGCACGAACGGAATAAAATAACGAAACATATGGTATATACTTTCCGCGCATTACATAATAATGAGATAATATATTTTATACGAAGTTAATTTTTAACAGCCTATTGAAAGCGTTATCTAACATTCTGTATAATACTATTGAAGAGTAATTTTATTCGGATAATACTATGATGCTATAGGTATCCGAAAATAGGGGGGATTTTAGATGTCTGATTATACGTACCAAATGCTGGCCATCGTTATTTATCTTGTTGGCATGTTAGTGATTGGATGGTATGCATATCGTCGTACTAGCAACCTAACAGACTATATGCTTGGAGGAAGGTCACTCGGCCCAGCAGTAACGGCGTTAAGCGCAGGTGCCGCAGATATGTCAGGTTGGCTGCTGATGGGGCTTCCTGGGGCTATTTACTTTTCAGGGCTAAGTGAAGCGTGGATGGCCATCGGTTTGACAATTGGCGCCTATTTAAACTGGTTATTTGTTGCACCAAGATTGCGTGTTTATACGCAGGTATCCAGCGATTCGATTACCATTCCGAGTTATTTAGATAGCCGATTAAAAGATAACTCGAAAATTCTTCGTGTTGCTTCTGGTTTAATTATCCTCGTGTTCTTTACGTTTTATGTTTCATCGGGGATGGTTGCCGGCGGTGTGTTTTTTGAAAGTTCTTTCAACATGAATTATCATGGCGGGCTTTTGCTTGTTTCTACTGTTATTATTCTATATACATTGTTTGGCGGATTTCTGGCGGTAAGTTACACGGACTTTGTGCAAGGCTTAATTATGTTCTTGTCCCTCATCATTGTACCGCTTTTTGGATTCTTCCTGACGGGTGGATTTTCAGAAACAGCCGATTCGATCCGTACAGTTAATCCAGATGCATTCAATTTTTTGAAAGGGGTTTCAGCAGCTGCGATTATTTCCTCAGTAGCATGGGGACTAGGCTATTTCGGGCAGCCCCATATCATTGTCCGGTTTATGGCCATTAAATCCGTTAAGGAAACCAAACAGGCAAGAAGAATTGGAATTGGCTGGATGATTTTAAGCCTTTTGGGTGCATCAACTACTGCATTAGTAGGTATTGCATATTTTCAGCAGCATCCGGAAGCATCTTTAACCGATCCGGAAGCGGTTTTTATCGCTCTTGGTCAAATCATTTTCCATCCATTTATTGCTGGTATCTTATTGGCAGCGGTACTTGCGGCGATTATGAGTACGATTTCTTCACAGCTAATTGTTACATCATCCGCATTGATTGAAGATTTATACAAAGCCGTCATTAAAAAAGATGATGATGATAAAAAATATGTTCTGTATGGCAGGATAGCGATTTTAATTGTGTCGCTTGTTGCAATGTACTTCGCCTGGGAAAAGAATAGTACCATCCTGGATCTTGTCAGTTTTGCCTGGGCAGGCTTTGGGGCAGCATTTGGCCCAACAATATTGCTTTCCTTGTATTGGCGGAAAATCAATTCAATTGGTGCACTTTCCGGTATGGTGGTTGGTGCAGTAACAGTAATGGTTTGGGGAAATATCGATGCCCTGTCCGGTACATTGTACGAAATTGTACCAGGCTTCATTTTAAACCTGATTGTCACAATGTTGGTAAGTACGTTGACACATAAACCAAACCAAGCGATTGACAAGGAGTTTGATGAAGCACTAGAATTGTTGCATAAAGAGAGATAAGTATATACACGGGGAACTTGGACTCCTTTTTGGGAAGCATATAACTTAGTTGGAAGAAAATAATTGTGCATTTAACTTATCTTTTGATGCTTTTTGCTATAAAACGGTTCCGATCATAAGAAACATACTAAGATTAGTGGGTAAGGTCATCGACGGGTGACTTTACCCACTATTTCTTTTTTT
>NZ_JBFNXI010000083.1:0-3291 GCF_040812445.1 Lentibacillus sp. L22
GGGCTGCAGGTCTGCCTAACTATATCAAGGTGTACCTGCCTAATTTGTGCTGCGAAAGTTGAGTATTTTCAATTACGAAGGAAGTACCAAAAAACGAGAGAGGAGAACATTCATGTTGCCAATTGGATCGATTGTATATCTGAGAGAAGGAACGAGTAAATTAATGATCTTGAACAGAGGCCCCATTCTTCCGTCAGGGGAAACGGAAGGAGAAGGGATATGGTATGACTACTCGGGGTGTATTTATCCACAAGGACTGGATCCTAATAATGTATTCTATTTTAATGAAGAAAATATAGATAAAATTGTATTTGAAGGTTTTAAGGACGATGAAGAAGAACATTTCCAAAAGATCTTTCATGACAGGTTAGAAGAAAATAAAGCAAATATCAAAAAGGGAACCGTTACTGGGCCAATGGAATAAAACAAAATGGATATTTAAAAAGAGGCATATGAACGATATGCTTCTTTTGCTTAGAATTTACATATAATAGAGTTAGTGGGTATGCACTGGAATTGTTTATTTGTTACTGCTACCTTGTTCCAAGGTGTTGGCTATTAAATTATTGGTCAGATTAATGCAATCAGTACTTTCTCCGGTACTCTTGCGAAAGTTTTTATAATATTAAAGACGGGAGAACGCCACGTATTACTTCTATTGCAGTAAGGTATTTCAATACAGGACAAACTATTTCCTTTTCAATTCATAAAGTGGCGGAGAAACAAGGTAAATTGAATAGCTGTTGAGTAATAATATAGTTCTTTAATTATAAATAAAGTTGTTTAAGTTACAATAAAGTTGTTTAAAAACTTTGGTTTACTTTTTCAATTAACGGAGCCAGATTGGTGGAAATTTTGAGGTGGCATAATGAATGATTTTTATACAGCATTAAATTATGTAAATAAAATGATTTATGAGCCAAATGGCTTAACTGTAAAGTCGATTCAAGAAGAAAAGCAAAACTCTAAGTATGGCGCTGGTACATTTCGATTATCTTCGAAAACAGTTCGTTTTAGAGTTGCAAATATAACCCCCACCAAAGTAGGGCAGTTTGTTGCTTTTTGGGAAAAAGATGAAAACAATAAAAACCAACCCTTTTCATATGAGGAAGCACCTGATTTATTAGTTATAACTACTTTTAAAGATGATGGTGAGTTTGGACAATTTATTTTTCCAAAAGAAATTCTTTTCAAACAGAATATCCTTAGGTCCAGTTCGGCAAAGGGGAAAATGGCAATAAGAGTTTATTCCAGCTGGGATAAACCAACTAGTAAGCAAGCTATGAAAACTCAAAAATGGCAGTTGCCTTATTTTGTTGATATGAGTGATCCGAGTAAATTACACATAGAGAAAATAATAGAACTGTATTCGCTTTAATCCTCTCCAAACTGGTGCGATTGTAGCATAAGGACTTGATTTTTAAACGACTTTATTGTTACTTCCATAAGTTCGTTTTAAGCATTCCACAAGAAATTAAACAACTTTATTTTTACACCATCCATAAATATGGACGGTGCAATGCGTTGTTTGAGTTCCAAAATTAAACAATTTTATTATCATTACACATTAGGAGCGGGAATTGGTATGCTTTTAGCATCTCTTTTAGAGCCTTTGGCAGAATACTTTTCTCTTCCGGATACGCTATTAATTAATTCTGCGATTCTTATCCTGGGCGTCATACTCACGTTTGCATTGTTCACATCTTTATACAAATTTAAGAAGAAATTATATCATGTTGTAAAACTGGAAGATTTGGAAACAGATAAAATATGGATTAGGCCGAATTCTGTTAAGCACTTTTTTCAACTGATATTTGTTTATTTCTTTTTCATGGGTTTAACTCTGCTGTTTTGTTATTTTTCTATTTTGGATCCGGATATCGTAACGCAGATTTTTATAGTAGGCGCTTTTTTTTCACTTATTGCTAGTCCTGTTGCCGTGACCATGGGTACTACTACTGTGAAATTTAAGGGTGATAAAAAAACGGCAGTTTAATGTTGAATACAATAGAGAAGTGTTTTCAACTTACAAAAGAGGGAGGATACCAAGAATATCAGAAGGAGAATATTCATGTTACCAATTGGATCAATTGTATATTTAAGAAAGGGGACAAATAAGCTAAATGATCTTAAATAGAGGCTCTGTTCTTCCATCAGGGGAACAGAAGAAGGGAAATGGTATGACTACTCAGGGTGCTTTTACCCGAAAGGTTTGGATCCCGACAGTGTATTTTACTTTAATGAAGAAAATTTTATCAATCCGTTTTCTTAATGCAATTAACCAATGAAATGGAGAATCGTTAAATGAAGTGTAAGGTACAAGGTGCATATAAAAACATCCGGTATAGAATTCTTACCATTAATGGGGAAGATTATATTATGGACATGGGACGTTCTCTTTGGAAAATTATATTCCCATTTTTCTATTGGATGTTGCCGAATCCGGTTTATAAAGTGAACGAGCCGAATATCGTGGGAAAATTGAAATCGCCGGAAGTAAACCAAAAAGACACTGGAAATTCGGGTCCAATAAGCGCAGGCATCGGCATTTTTATAGCGACCATGTTAAGACCATTGGGAGATATTCTTGCTCTTCCGGACAATACATTGGTTAATTCTGTGATTCTTAGTCTTCTTGTAATATCTGTGATTGTAATGATCGTAACAATAAATTATCGATGTAAAAAGAAACTGCAAAAAGTAGTGGGTCTTGAGCAGCTACCTAAAAGCAAATTGTGGATTAGACCTCAGTCCTTTAAACACTTTTCTCAAATCCTATTCACATATCTCATTGCTATGGTTTCAACCTTAGCACTTTGTTACTTATCTATTGTGGCATCGAATGTTATAACCCTTTTATTTACAATAGGTTCTTTGGGGTTTTTATATATTGTCCACGTTTTGACGGCAGGAGTGGGTCAAACTACCGTAAAGTTTAAAGGTGTTTCTAAAGTAAACGTAGTTGTGAGAGAAAGGTCACGTTTCAATTGAGCCGTTTTGTTGAGTAAAGTTTTTACGGTAAGACGCTTTTTTAATGAAAAGATTAACGTCATTTTCAGGGATATTATGTAATTTATATGTTGACGCTTCGTATTATTCCTGATGCATTTCATGAATGATTGGAAGGAAACACAATTAATCTATGTAATGTTTAAGTAAGAAGGGATTATAAGTAATATGTGGAAAAAAATAAAGAAGGCATTATTTAATTGGTTTTTTTTATTACTACTCAACTTTCGCAGCCCAAACTAGGCAGGTATACCTTGATATAGTTAGGTAATCCCGCAAACC
>NZ_JBFNXI010000084.1:0-3135 GCF_040812445.1 Lentibacillus sp. L22
GAATTTCCAAAAGTACTTTACCAGATAAAGGTTAGATGTCATTTTTACTCTGCGAAAGTTGAGGTTTTAAAATTAAATGAAAACAAAAATATTAAAGAAATTATTAATGCCTTCAATAATTCAAGTCAACTAATATGGGTTGTACCAGAATATAACTGGAGTTATCCTGGCGTTATTAAAATGTTAGTAGAACAAATAGGTGTTGAATTACTGCAAGAAAAGTTTAATATTGTTATTTCAGTGTCGATAGGACCAAGTTCCAGAAATGCGCTCTCATCAATGGCAAATTTATTATTTTCAATGAACTCGATAACATTAACACCTGGGGTTGAAATAAATAATATTAGAGATTGTAATCCAGAGTATATTCAGGAACATATTTTACCTCCTATAAAAAATTTATTCTATTTTAGTAGGAAGGTTAAAGAATGATTAGTTTTGATAGTTTTAAATTTCACGACATGTTTACTATGAAATTTGTTCCTAGTAAAGAAGCTGAAAAAATTATATTATTAAGGACCCCCTATAACTCTCAAAATTATTTAGTGTGGGCTGAGAATCTAGTGAAGAGATTAAATTCAATTGTTTACATACAGGATGTAAGAGGAAGATATCAATCTAATGGTGAGTGGATTCCTTATAAAAATGAAGAAAAAGATTGCTTTCTTCTAGCCGAGCACGTAAACAAAAATAACAATAAAAATTTGCCCGTATTTGTTGTTGGATCTTCTTATGAGGCCTATACCGCCAGGTTAACGGCTCTGTATTTAAAAAACGTTGGTGGAGTAGTTTTAAGAGTAGGGGTTAGGTCAGAATATGAGGCAATGTACAATAATAATTCTTTTAGGCTATCTGATCGTATTTGGTGGATGATGACCCATGGATTGAACAAAGAATCTGATTATAATACATTTCAAGAACTACTTACAAATAATCCGGATATATGGAAATGGAGTCGTGAAGAGTGGTGTAAGTTTCTCGATTATCCTTTTTTATTTTCCATGGTGACCAAAGGTGTTATCCCTTTTCCTAAATGTCCCGTTTATATAATAGGTGGTTGGAGAGATGGTTATGTCGATGGCAGCTGGCGTGATTATATTAATTGGTTATCAACGAACAAGAACATCATCATTGGAGACTGGGATCATAGTTTACATTCAGAAGAAATGAAAAAGGTTAAAGAAATAACATGGTTGAAGGACCACAAAGATTTATCAAAATCTAGATATAAAATTATGTCTTCTAATGATTGGGTTATTAATCCAAAACTTAATAAAGATATCATAACCATTGAAAAGAATTTTTCTAGGTCTTTTTTTTATAGTGATGGAATTGAGTCGGATTATTTTGGCATGCCCCTTATAAATGGAGTGAACTCTCTAAATATACCATTAAAAATTAATGAAATAGGTTTTTATATCGGTACACCTATCTTAGAATACCGAATAAATGAAAAAAATAATTGGTATGCGCAGATAATAAGAAAGAGTAATGGAAATATTGAAATTCTATCAACCTTCATACTAAAACCTGAAAATATTAATTCAATAGGTATGCCATTTGCTTTTTTTAATGATTCTATGGAAATAATTGAATTAAGAGTTTCGCCTTGTTTTCATCCTATTTACTATAGCCCGATTGTTTCAAAGAATTATTCAATTCACATTAAAAATTTAACTATCTATAAGAAAAGTGGTGATAAACGTGGTAATTAAAGATATAACGGATACTATTAAAAACAAGCCGTTGATTATTGATAAACGTACTGGGATTATTAATTCCGTAAGACAGATAATTACTAATGAATTTCCTGATGTATTTACAGTAAATGCAATTGTTAATAATACAGCTTATTATGATAGAAAATGGCCGTGTGATAGAGCAGGTAGCGGGACGGCATATACACTTGACACGGCAATTAATAGTGCAATTGGTGAGGCAATTGAGAGATACTGCGGGAATATTGTTAATAATGAACTAATATACGCAAACGTGAATGAATTACAAGAGAGAAAAAAAACTTACTATAAGGTAGAACGTTTTGTTAAATATAGTGAAGCCCAATATCAAGCAAAAGGCTTTCCCTTTAAGAAACAAGGTGATGACGAACAAACCTATTGGATAGAAGGTAAAAGTTTATTAAACGGGGAAAAAGTTTTGGTTCCTGCTAGTTTGGCATATGTAAACTATTGGATGTTAGGAGAAAAACAAAAAAAGTTTCATTTTCCTCAACTATCTGGTATCGCAAGTGGTACATCATATGAATCTGCGATTCTTTCAGGATTAGGCGAAGTTATTGAAAGGGACATCACCATGAAATGGTGGATTAGTTCGCTTAATAAAAACATAATAGAGAAAAGTATGATCAATGATAGTCTTAGTTTTACTGTCTATCAGTTAGGAAACACCCCACTTCTTACCATTGCTGCTTTTCTTTGGGATGACTTAAATATGCTGTGTAATGTTGGCTTTTCAAGTCGATTTGATTTAAATGATGCAGTCAGTAAAGCTAAAAGCGAGGCCATTCAGCTAAGAAATACATCTTTGTCCTTGTTAAATAATGATCAAAAGGCCAACAAAAGTAATATTTTGGGGCCTGAACATTATTTAAAAGAATTTAAGATGGATAGAAGTTACGAAAAGGATTATAGAAAAGATTATAAAGATATGTATGATTTAATTCATAATACTCAGTATTACCTCGATCCTAATAATGTAAAAAAATTAGAGAAGTATAGGCTGGGAGAAACTACAAAACCAAACAAAAGTGAATCTTCAAATTTAAAAGAGTTAATTAAATCTATTGGCAAAAGATATGAAAATGTTATTGTAGTGGATCTAACTACTTCAGATGTCTTACTAACACCTTTTAGGGTAGTAAGGGTTTTGGTAACAGATATGATTTCCAATTCACCAACTGCCTATCCTCCGTTAGGTTTTTTTGAGGAATCAGAAATAATAAACCTTAGTCCGCTACCACACAGTTAATTCTATTTAATAGCAAAATGGGGGTAATGAAGTGCATATAGATAGTTTATTAAATCGTGTATATAATAAAGCACATGAATGGCAGGTACTGTCAATAAGTTTGTGTAAATTAATAGAGTATCCTCGGAATTGGGATTTGTTTTCTGA
>NZ_JBFNXI010000085.1:0-3007 GCF_040812445.1 Lentibacillus sp. L22
GTATCAACGAATCAAACAATATAGATAAGTCCTCGATCGATTAGTATCCGTCAGCTCCACGTGTCACCACGCTTCCACCTCGGACCTATCAACCTCATCGTCTCTGAGGGATCTTACTCACTCGAAGTGATGGGAAGTCTTATCTTGAGGGAGGCTTCATGCTTAGATGCTTTCAGCACTTATCCTTGCCACACGTAGCTACCCAGCTATGCTCCTGGCGGAACAACTGGTACACCAGCGGTGTGTCCATCCCGGTCCTCTCGTACTAAGGACAGCTCCTCTCAGACTTCCAACGCCCACGACGGATAGGGACCGAACTGTCTCACGACGTTCTGAACCCAGCTCGCGTACCGCTTTAATGGGCGAACAGCCCAACCCTTGGGACCGACTACAGCCCCAGGATGCGATGAGCCGACATCGAGGTGCCAAACCTCCCCGTCGATGTGAACTCTTGGGGGAGATAAGCCTGTTATCCCCGGGGTAGCTTTTATCCGTTGAGCGATGGCCCTTCCATGCGGAACCACCGGATCACTAAGCCCGACTTTCGTCCCTGCTCGACTTGTAGGTCTCGCAGTCAAGCTCCCTTGTGCCTTTACACTCTGCGAATGATTTCCAACCATTCTGAGGGAACCTTTGGGCGCCTCCGTTACCTTTTAGGAGGCGACCGCCCCAGTCAAACTGCCCGCCTGACACTGTCTCCGAACCGGATCACGGTTCTGGGTTAGAATGTCCGTACAACCAGGGTGGTATCCCACGGGTGCCTCCACCGAAGCTGGCGCTCCGGTTTCGATGGCTCCCACCTATCCTGTACAAGCTGTACCAACATGCAATATCAGGCTACAGTAAAGCTCCACGGGGTCTTTCCGTCCTGTCGCGGGTAATGCGCATCTTCACGCATCGTATAATTTCACCGGGTCTCTCGTTGAGACAGTGCCCAAGTCGTTGCACCTTTCGTGCGGGTCGGAACTTACCCGACAAGGAATTTCGCTACCTTAGGACCGTTATAGTTACGGCCGCCGTTTACTGGGGCTTCGGTTCAACGCTTCGCTCCTGTGAGCTAACGTTTCCCCTTAACCTTCCAGCACCGGGCAGGTGTCAGCCCCTATACTTCGCCTTTCGGCTTCGCAGAGACCTGTGTTTTTGCTAAACAGTCGCTTGGGCCTATTCACTGCGGCTTCTCATGCAAGAAGCACCCCTTCTCCCGAAGTTACGGGGTCATTTTGCCGAGTTCCTTAACGAGAGTTCTCCCGATCACCTTAGGATTCTCTCCTCGCCTACCTGTGTCGGTTTGCGGTACGGGCACCTGTGACCTCGCTAGAGGTTTTTCTTGGCAGTGTGAAATCGGGAACTTCGTGACCATTTTCACTCCCCATCACAGCTTGCGATTGCTGGACGGATTTGCCTATCCAACTCGCTTACTGCTTGGGCGCACACATCCATCGGTGCGCTTTCCCTATCCTTCTGCGTCTCCCCATTGCTCAAACGGTCATGAGGTGGTACAGGAATATCTGCCTGTTGTCCATCGCCTACGCCTGTCGGCCTCGGCTTAGGTCCCGACTAACCCTGAGAGGACGAGCCTTCCTCAGGAAACCTTAGGCATTCGGTGAAAGAGATTCTCACTCTTTTTTCGCTACTCATACCGGCATTCTCACTTCAAAGCGCTCCACCAGTCCTCACGGTCTGACTTCACAGCACTTCGAACGCTCTCCTACCATTGTTCTTTCAGAACAATCCGCAGCTTCGGTGATACGTTTAGCCCCGGTACATTTTCGGCGCAGCGTCACTCGACCAGTGAGCTATTACGCACTCTTTAAATGATGGCTGCTTCTAAGCCAACATCCTGGTTGTCTAAGCAACGCCACATCCTTTTCCACTTAACGTATACTTTGGGACCTTAGCTGGCGGTCTGGGCTGTTTCCCTTTCGACTATGAACCTTATCACCCATAGTCTGACTCCCAAGATCAAGTAGCTGGCATTCGGAGTTTGACTGAATTCGGTAACCCGGTGAGGGCCCCTCGTCCAATCAGTGCTCTACCTCCAGTACTTCCTTTTCTTGAGGCTAGCCCTAAAGCTATTTCGGAGAGAACCAGCTATCTCCGTGTTCGATTGGCATTTCACCCCTACCCACACCTCATCCCCGCATTTTTCAACATACGTGGGTTCGGGCCTCCAGTCAGTGTTACCTGACCTTCACCCTGGACATGGGTAGATCACACGGTTTCGGGTCTGCGACCGTATACTACAAACGCCCTGTTCAGACTCGCTTTCGCTACGGCTCCGTGTCTTCCACTTAACCTTGCATACGATCGTAACTCGCCGGTCCATTCTACAAAAGGTACGCCGTCACCCATTAACGGGCTTCGACTACTTGTAAGCACACGGTTTCAGGTTCTCTTTCACTCCCCTTCCGGGGTGCTTTTCACCTTTCCCTCACGGTACTGGTTCACTATCGGTCACTAGGGAGTATTTAGCCTTGGGAGATGGTCCTCCCGGATTCCGACGGAATTCCACGTGTTCCGCCGTACTCAGGATCCACTCCGGAGGAAATTCTCTTTCGATTACAGGGCTCTTACCCGCTATGGCTGATCGTTCCAGATCGATTCATCTAAAGAATTTCTTGGTAACTCCATTGGAGTGTCCTACAACCCCAACAGGCAAGCCTGTTGGTTTGGGCTGTTTCCGTTTCGCTCGCCGCTACTTGGGAAATCGCGTTTGCTTTCTCTTCCTCCGGGTACTGAGATGTTTCAGTTCCCCGGGTCTGCCTCACCTACCCTATGTATTCAGATAGGTGTACTGCTCCATTACGAGCAGCGGGTTCCCCCATTCGGAAATCCCCGGATCAGTCTACTTACGACTCCCCGAGGCATATCGGTGTTAGTCCCGTCCTTCATCGGCTCCTAGTGCCAAGGCATCCACCGTGCGCTCTTTTTCACTTAACTATATTTAAGAACTTTAAAAGTTGATGTCGTTGTTTGTCTTGCTCTTATTTAGTTTTCAAGGTACAAA
>NZ_JBFNXI010000086.1:0-2980 GCF_040812445.1 Lentibacillus sp. L22
TCGACTCACCTGGATTCTCAAAAAAATCACTTACAGCTTCTTTTCCACTACTCCACCACTCATCTACTTTCTGACCTGCTTTATCCAACCCATCCTGGATACCAAATATATTATTATCGTATAATTTAACTTTGAGTAGACCTTTAATATAAAAAGGTACTCAACCATTGATTTTCATCCATATAACCTAATTTTGTCGTTTCAGATCCAACCTTTTTCCTTAATCATCAATGGACAGTTTCGGATATTTAACATCTTTTATATTTTCTTCATACTTTTCCTGGAATAATTCCTCCTGTTTATCCTTATATCCTTCGAAATATACCTTTTCTATATTTTCCCTGTTGAAGAAATACGTTTGCTCCTCTACTTGACCCGTAGGATAAATACATGCAGAATAATCAAAGTAACCTATTTTCCCATCTTGCTCATATAAAGGTACTCTGCTTATAATCATCAATTTCACATCTCCGTTTTTTAGCTGTACAACACTTCCTAAATGGTAGCATATCCATGTTTATTAGTTCTTTTTATAAACTTTAAAACGTTCTGGTGGTAGATAGCAAACTATCACAATAAACAAAAAGAACATAAACAATGCAAAAAAAAGCCATGTTAGCCACTGATAAATCAAAAATAATACCATAAAGACGATAAATACTAAAAATAAAACACCAGACGTTATGATATCGCCTTTAAAAGTATTCTTTCCTCTTTCAATATACTCTTCTAGTGTATTATATATTTCTCTACCGTCTTTATGTGTTTCTTTATACTTATACACACCAAGTGCGCCAGTAATTATGAAAAGAAACACAACAATCAGTATACTTATGGGATTTCCCATGGATAAATGTAGAGATTTAATACCACGGAGAAAGGCTAATACAAGGGCCCAAGCAATCCAAAATTTGTAATCATTTCCATTATATTTAACTGTCATATATACTCGCTGAGACTGGTTATCTATAAAATATGTGAATTCTATCTTGTTTTTATCTATTTCCCGATGGATAGGAATTAACTTTTGCTTCACATTTCCACTCCTATTCTCTTGACATGCTTGCTAACTAAAAACAGAACCTAATTTACCAACGAAACCTGAAACCGCATCGCCAACCTTGTCTATACCCTTTTTAGTCCATGATCAAATGCCCAGTCAAACGACATAGAGCCTAACGTAGTAGCTGCAAACCCTTTTCTGTTGTAACAATTCCCGCAACAGAAAAGGGGGCAGTTACAACTGCTAAAGTAACCAAACCAGTTCCTGGTGCAGCACCAAGAAGGTGTCCTCCAGTTTTAATGGCTGCGTCTCCTACATCTTTTCCAGAAAGTACTTGAGCACCAAAAACAAGTCCTGAACCCTATGAGCTTTGGAGAATATTTAGCCCCAGTACGGAGCACTTTTGCCAATTTTGATGGTGCCTCACGCAAAGCCAAATCACTGCCGCTAGCAAACGAAAATGTCAATCCTTTATCTACAAAATTTGCGCTCCCTCTTTTTTAATTTTTTCTTGCTCTGCAACTGTTTCATGTTCATCTAAATAGTCGTCCAGCATTCCATGATCTTTCAAATATTGTATAAAACTATCGGTTGTATGCTCTTTTATCTTCTCTTCACTCATATTTTCACTTGTATTTTTGACCGAATCCAATATAGCGGTGTATTGCTCATACGATATATCCCCATCTTTAAATTCCTGATAGGCTTATTTACTACGTTTTTTGATGATGTTTTATTTAGGGATTTAATTGTACTTTCCTTGGCATCCTTAGCTGTTTCATCTGCTCTTCTTTCTTACCCTCATTATAATCCTGCTAACTTCGCCAACTCACTCATTTTGGATGCCCCTTCAAAATCCGCAAACCGCGCTTTCCCTTCACTCGTCATCACTGCTTCAACCAGATTTATGACCTGTTTCACATCTGTTTCATCGCCTACACTGAATAAAGACATTGGATAGTTCCATCTTTGCCATTTTTCAGGTCCACCAATGACAAGGCGAGACCCAGTTCCATAATAACTAGAACGCATTAGGTTTATGTGGTTACATTTTGGCGTTTTTCATAGTCTTAAAATGTGCCAAGACCAACACCCTTGACCTTGTTTGTGACCGTGGTGGTGTTTCAGAGGTGGGTCTATTTCTTGTCACAAGTGGGTCTAAAATATGGCAAAGCTGGGTCTTTCGCATGGCAATATTCATACACCATTGAACGAGGATAAATCTATTAATGTCTTCTTTGACCTCTTTCAAATAGTTGCTCTTAATAATGGCGGAATCACTGCTATCGACATCGGATCCAAATTATCAATATGCTGCCGCAAATTTTCCCCAAAGTCATAAAACAATCCTTGAAATGATTCCACTATTGTACGTGGAGATCATTAAAAATATTGTTTCCTTTGGAGTCTTTTCCGAAAAGTGATATAAAAGCCATTAACTTATTATCCTATGTAAATCCGATATAAAAGAAGCATACCAGTTGTATGCTTCTTTTTCATGTACATTCTGTTTTATTTCACTGGACCAGAAACCGTACCTTTTTTTATGTTTGGCTTTTCTTCTTCCTGCCAGTCCTTGAAAATCTTATTGAATCGTTCTTCTTCTTCATCTTTAAATCCTTCAAAGACCACTTCATCTATATTTTCTTCATTAAAATAATAGACGTTGTTGGGGTCCAATCCCTGCGGGTAAAAGCATCCCGAATAATCATACCAGATTCCCTCAATTTCAGTGCCCTCTGAAGGAAGAATAGGAGCTCTGTTCAGAATCATAATTTTACTCGTTCCTTCTCTCAGATATACAATTGATCCAATAGGTAACATATTGTATTCCCCTCTACTAATTTAATTTACCTTACAACAAAAGTCCCTAGATTTTAATGTTAAGGAAAACTTTTGTTTACCTGTTTTTATTTTTATATTCTTCTATCCTTTAATTTCACGGTAATATTTCCTTCTTTAAATGTTTTGTGATTG
>NZ_JBFNXI010000087.1:0-2743 GCF_040812445.1 Lentibacillus sp. L22
GCTACCTTTAAACCCTCGTTGTTCTTTTTTAATTTTATAGAAGGAATATATGACAGAATATTCACCCGATTAAGTCGGGTAGCTAATCAAGATGATTGACTTTCAGAAATGGTTTTAATGCAACGCTAGTGAGTACAAAGCTTCATTACGCTTACAATACTTACAAATTTCGTGATCACAGTATAGAAGAACTTGAACAGTCAACCAATCCACTTGCAGCTGCAGTGATTGCTGTCAAATATGCCAATGAACACAAGAACGACCCGAATGAAAAATTTAATTTTAAACAGGAGCTAATGACACAAATTATAAACCAATTTTCAAATGAACAGGAAAAACCACGTTTGTATTTGTATGCTTTATTTTACTTCATCGATTATTTGCTTAAAATACCCAAAGATCTTCAACAAAAATTGGAACATAACATTACTGATTTTGTGGAAAAGGAGGAGATTGAGAATATGCAAGCCGGGAATATGGAAGCTTCACCAACACTAGCAGCGATCTTTAAGGAATATGAGAGACTTGGCCTTGAAAAAGGAATGGAAAAGGGTATGGAAGAAGGCGTTAAAAAGGAACGAAAAGACATCGCAAAAAAATTAATACATGATGGCTTTTCCGATGAAAAAATCATGGAATTAACCGAACTATCCCTTGAAGAAATCGAATCGTTAAAAAAATCACTTGACTAATTAATGGTAAACGAAGCTGGCAGTAAATCCAGCTTGTTTACCAAAACTATTGCGCCGTATATCCGCCATCCAACAACACTGCCTGGCCTGTCACCCCTTTTGCCTTATCACTGGCCAGGTACAATGCGTAGTCGGCAATTTCCTGTACATCAAGCAGGCGTTTTTGCGGAATTAACGGATAAAGGACTTCCTCCAAGACCTTTTCAACCGAAACATTTCGGCTGGCTGCTAAATCTTCCATTTGGTTTCTGACAAGCGGTGTATCAACATAGCCGGGACATATGGCATTAACAGTTATGCCGTCCTCCGCTCCCTCTAATGCAGCTACTTTTGTTAACCCAATCAAACCATGCTTGGCACTGTTATAGGCAGCTTTACCAGCAAAACCAATGACACCATTAATCGATGCCATATTTATAATTCGTCCGTATCCTTGTTTTTTCATAATTGGAAATACATGTTTAATTGCCATAAACGGAGCAACAAGCATCAATTTGGTAATAAATTCGAATTTTTCGGTTGGAAAATCTTCAATTGGCGCAATATGCTGCATGCCGGCATTATTAATCAGAATATCCAGCCGACCGTAACAGTCAACCGTTTGATCAATGGCTGCAGTGAGCTCATCTTCTTTCGTAACATCACATTTGACACCAAAACATTCGTATTCTTTTCCGCTAAGGTCTGTTGTGACTTTCTGTAATTTTTCTTTGTTTATATCAGAGAAAACAACCTTGGCACCGTCCTTGACAAACGCTTCACCAATTTGATAACCAATACCACTGGCAGCACCAGTAATAAACACAACCTTATCATCGACAAACATGAATACAGCCCCTTTTTCCTGTTCAAATCATATAACCTTTTATTTTATTCCCAATTATACTAAAATGAAAACATATCTTTGGAGCAGATTCTTACAAAGGAGTTTTTAAACATGTCCTTATTCGCATTTTTCCTGATTATTCTTTCTGCATGTATGCACGCCACATGGAATTATCTTGCCAAACGTTCTGATAGTGGCTCCACCTTCGTTTGGCTTTATCTGGCAGTGAGTACAATCATTTATGCTCCCATTATCATGGTCTTCTTTTTCTATCAACATATCAATCTTGGCTGGATGGAGGGATTATTTATCATTGGCAGTGCCATCCTGCATTTGGCTTATTCCGTTACCTTGCAGAAAGGTTACAAAGTTGGTGATCTTTCCGTCATTTATCCAATCGCCAGAGGAACAGGGCCATTACTTGTCGCCATTTTTGCCATTTTTTTATTTAATGAGCGGCTCAACTGGGTTGGTGTCATCGGGGTTGCTTTGATTGTGGTTAGTGTGTTTATTCTCTCCGGCGGTTTTCAGGTTATTAGAAAGGCCAATTCACTGCTGCCGATTGGGTATGGATTATTGATCGGTGTGATGATTGCCGGATATACGCTGTTGGATAAGGGAGCGGTTAGTGTTGTTTATGTGCAGCCGTTATTGCTGGAGTATGCAAGTATTGTTGCGCAATTTTTACTGCTGAGCCCTGTCGCCAAGAAACATTGGAGCCAGGTTAAAGCTGATTGGCGCCAACACCGTAAAGAAGCGATTGGTGTAGGAATCCTAAATCCATTGGCTTACATCCTCATTTTGACAACCATGATGTTTACACCGGTCAGTCACGTCGCACCCGTCCGGGAAGTCAGTATTCTGATTGGCGCGATCATGGGGACGTACCTATTGCGTGAAGGATTTGGCATACGCAGAGTGATAGCTTCTGGTATGATGGTAATCGGGATTATTGCCCTAACGTTTTCCGGGTGAGTTTGATAATTATAATAAAGATTGATCATTTGTAAATAAAGTCCGAAAATTTATAAAAAGTTTGGTACAATTAAGTGATAAGGTGGAATTTACTCCATGCCATAACATGGAACGGTCATAATAGACTGAACCCCATCAAGAGGGGTCAGGCAGCTAGAGAAAAATAATCCCTCCACGCCCTTCAAAATAAACTGAACCCTATAAAACAGACACGGATAAAAAACTACTTATCCGTTCCGTTTTATAGGGT
>NZ_JBFNXI010000088.1:0-2725 GCF_040812445.1 Lentibacillus sp. L22
TCTCCAGCGCCGATGGTAGTTGGGGCTTTGCCCCTGCAAGAGTAGGACGCCGCCAGGCTTTACTTTTTGCATTTATATGCAAAACATGGTACACTACAACATATATTGAGATTGTTCCACAGTAGCTCAGTGGTAGAGCTATCGGCTGTTAACCGATCGGTCGTAGGTTCGAATCCTACCTGTGGAGCCATTTTTATGCTTCCATAGCTCAGTAGGTAGAGCACTTCCATGGTAAGGAAGGGGTCAGCAGTTCGAGTCTGCTTGGAAGCTTTCCGCTGAAACGCTTGTCCTGTAAGGGATTAAGCGTTTTTTATTTATCTATAATTATTCTAAAATGACCCGTTCGGATGACACTTTTTGAATATGGAATATTTGTTCTTATAAATGATAAAGAAAAAACACCATATAAAATGAAGTTCAAATTGTGACAAGTGGCATAATTTATATATAATCTTCATCAAGCATATCTGCAATCTTTTGGTCTGCTTCTTCCAAGTAATGACTATATATTAAATGTTGTTCCAATAATAGCATGTCCTAAACGTTTTGATGTAGAATGAATGTTGGCTCCCTTATTTATTAAATCCGTTGCTGCAGTGTGCCTTGGATCATGGAAGCGGATCTTTTTAAGTTGTGGTTTGTCATTCTTTTTAATTCCTTATTTACCCGAGTTAAAAACCTATTTCACCATCTATTAGGAACGCTAGGATAGAATGGTTTTCCTAAGTACGTAGAGAATATAAAGAAATAACTACCACGTTCCCATCATTCGGCAGCTCCATCCACTCTGTACCTTTTTAAGTTTATGCTTTTTTTAATTTTATCCATCAGCTTTTTAGGTGGTGCTACTGGACCCTTTTGTCTAAGACTTTTTTATTTATAACCTTTTGCTAAGCTCAGAGAATGAATACACTTATTGTATTGGTGGGAAAGTCTACATCATCCCATTGTAGAGCGAGCAATTCCCCTTTACGCATCCCTGTTTTAAGAGCCATTTTAACCATTAGCACCATTTGTATGTTTTTTCCTCCCTTAGTAGCGTGAACAGTAGGGGACAGTAAAATCAGGATAAGAAGCAGCTCATTCTATGCGGAGAATGAGCTGCTTCTTATATATTTTCATTTTAAGCTCCGGCTTTTTGCTTTTTATCCGGATAGAGTAAAGAAAATACAATTCCGACAATCAAACAGATAAAGAAGGTTGCGGCTTTGGCAGATACAATTACTTCGAGCGGTGAAAGGGACCAGACGACAGCACTGACTGCACCGACAATAATAGTTGCAATGACCCCGATCCCAGAGACTCGTTTCCAAAAGAAGATCAACAGAACAACGACGGAAAATGTATTGCCGATCCCTGCCCATGCAAAAGATACGAGACTGTAAATAACAGATTCTGATTTCAAGGAAATAATAATGCCGATGATACCGCTGATCAGCGCCACGAAACGGGATAAATGTACAAGTTTTCTGCTGGTAATATTCCATCTGAGAGTCTTATGGATAACGTCCTCGCTGATGGAAGTTGTAATAACCAATAACTGTGAAGATGCTGTCGACATAATAGCAGCCAGAATCCCTGCCAAGATAATCCCGGAAACCCATGGTGGTAAAATATCAAAAATCATATGCGGCAGAATCATTTCTGGATCAGCCAATGTACCTTGTGCGTATAAAGCAGAAGCAAAAATAGCTGATAGAAAGGCTCCCACATAGACAATCATTGTCCAGATTATCGCCATGTTTCGACCGGTAACCCGCTCTTTTTCTGTTGTAATCGCCATAAACCGGGAGCTTAGCTGTGGCTGTCCGCCGAGCCATCCAAAAACCCAGGAAAAGTTGGTAAAAAGCATTGCACCTAAGGCAAGTCCGTTTAAACCGCCAGTCCAGCTGTCGGCTCCTCCACCCCTTAGGGAAAGTTCTGTGGAAACACTTAACCCCTGATTCTGAATCTCCATAAAGGCAACGATAGGTACGATTATAAAGGATATCAGCATTAAAAAGCTTTGCACGGCGTCTGTCCAGACAACGGACATGAAGCCTCCTAGGCAGGAATACGCAATAATAATTGCTGCGATAATGATCGTTCCCCATGTAATGCTGAATCCGGAAATGGAATAAACGGTTTTACCCATTCCTGAGAATTGTGCAGCTAAATAACAGACAAAGAAAAATACCATGACGATAGAAGCCAACCAGCGGATAATATCTGCATGCCTTGGAAATTTAACTGCAATATAGTCTGTTAAACTATTTACCTTGTATTTTTGTTGTTCCATCATAAATCGTTTGGACAGGAATAGCCAGGAAGCGAGCACTCCGAAGAACATACCTGATAAAACCCAGATACCGGATAAACCGGCTACATAAATAAATCCAATTGCTCCAAGGAACATGTAAGCAGATTCCCCGGT
The DNA here is from genome assembly GCF_040812445.1 of Lentibacillus sp. L22. Lineage (NCBI taxonomy): Bacteria > Bacillati > Bacillota > Bacilli > Caryophanales > Bacillaceae > Lentibacillus > Lentibacillus sp. L22. The sequence continues at coordinate 2,414 of NZ_JBFNXI010000088.1, forward strand.
AGCACGTTCCGAAAAGGCAAGTACCCAGCCGGGGACTTTGTTGCCTCCGAGAAAATAATCGTTATGCGTTAAATCTTTTTTGCCAAAATAAATTCCTATTGCAAGCATTGCGAGCAAATAGAGAACAATTTCTATGTAAATTACTGTTTGCACAAGCCCTTTCCTCCATCAAAACTTAAATAAAATAATACCAATTGGTTTTATCAGATATTAAGCCGTTTTTAAAAATTTGTCAATCATCATTTAAAACCTGAATTATTCACTGAAATTCTATAATACAGTTTAAATGCTTATCTGACAGTCGGTTTAGCC
>NZ_JBFNXI010000089.1:0-2678 GCF_040812445.1 Lentibacillus sp. L22
AGTGCAACCGTGAATTAGCATAGTTGCACCTAGTGTGTCAACCATTGATTTTGGTGAAGAGCCTTTAAATCAAATGAATAATTTTTTAGCTGATGTATAATATAGCAATATTTTCTTAAAAGGAGCGCTTATTTATGATGAAAGCACAGCGAATAAATGCAATATTAGAATATGTAAAAGAAAAAGAATCTGTATCACTTGATGAACTTGTTGAGCGGTTTGGTATGTCTAAAAATACAATTCGCCGGGATGTTCAAGAGCTGGTTGATGATGGAAAAATGGTGAAGGTTTACGGCGGAGTGTCGATTTCTCAGCCCCTAACCGTTCCTTATCAAGACCGTAAAGTCAAACAATTCCACGAAAAGCAGAAGCTTGCAAAATTAGCGGCGGAATTTATTAAGGATGGAGATATTATTTTTATTGATTCCGGGACTACTACCGTGGAACTGCTGGATTTTATCAAGTATAAAAATCTTACCATCGTCACCAACAATCTTGATTTTACTTTAGATGCCAGCGCTTATCCGAATTTAAATATTTATTCAACTGGCGGTGTTTTCGAACGCTCTACCAGATCCTATGTCGGAACAGAGAGTGCAGAAGTTATTCAAAAATATAATTTTAATAAAGCTTTCATGGCTTCAACAGGTCTCTCACTGGATAAAGGAATAACCAATTCCTCCCCATTAGAAACGCAGGTAAAAGCAAAAGTGATAAAAAAAAGCGAGCAGGTATTTATTCTTGTAGATTATACAAAATTTGATAAGTATGCACTAACGACTTATTGTGATTTTGATGACATTGATTATTTGATAACGGATCAGGAACCTCCGCAAGCATATATCAAACATAGTAAACAGAATCAATATGAAGTGATTTTTCCAAGGTAATTTTATACGGGTCTGTATATAAAATGGATATGCAGAAGAATTGCATTTTTGGGGTAAACTCTTTAATACAAAATAAAACCTCACACCGTGAAAAAACGCACAATCATCACGAAGTTTCTCTGTTTATATTCCATGTGCTCGAAGCAGTGTGATGAATATAACTAACAAAGAGGTGTAACGAATGGAAAAAGTGATTGTAGTATGTGAAGCAGGAATAACAACAAGTTTACTGGTAAGAAAATTAAATGACCTTGCTCAAGAAAAAGAACAAGATATCGATATTCAATCAAAAAGTCTGGAAGAAGGCTTGGACTATATTAAAGAACATGATGTAGATGTTGTGCTATTAGGACCACAAATTCATCAGAGTGCTAAAAACTATGAAGTGTCAACTAATGCAAAAGTTGCTAAAATTTCAGTTGAAGACTACAACACCATGAATGTTTACAGCATTTTTGAGCAGATAAGCGAGGCGTAACAATGACAATTGATGTAGAAGTTTTTATGCCTTTGATTACAGAAGCTTCTCAAGCTAAAACGCTAGCCTATCGGGCATTAGGTCTTGCAAAAGAACAAGATGTGCAAGGATATGAAGCAGGCATCGCTGATGCTAAAAAGCATTTAATAGCTGCTCATAAAAAACAGACAGAGCTTTTGCAATTGAACAGCCGTGAACAGCAGACAGATATTAATATTTATGTTATTCATGCGATGGATCATGTGACAAATGCTCAAATGATCTGTGATATGGCTCAAGAATTAGCAGAGCTTCATTTGGAAAATAAATCATAGTAAACGATTATCCTGTAATTGGTATGTGCCATTGCAGGATTTTTTATGGAAAATGACCTGCAGTGAATCTAACCACACAGATACCAAGCAAATTCATTACAAAAGGTAACAATGAATTAACCATTATTTAATAAAGACTTGACTAAATATTATTTTTTATAATAGTATATAACATAGCAATAATATTACTTAACATATCTCACTAGCGTTGCATAAAGTTTTTCTACAAATGTCAAGAAAAATATTTAGTTGGAACATTAGGAATAATGGGAGTTTTCACTACAAAAGTCTATAAAAAACCTTATAATAAGGGAATGGTAGTCCTGTCCAAATCCCAAATTATAAGGAGAACTCATGGACAATCATACCATAAAAACTGTATTCAAGGAATACATTCATCCATTAGATTCAAAAGTCATTCAAAAAATGGTTGATCACGCTGGACTTGATAAGTATGTTAAAAAGCTAGATATACTAACTTTTACGAATGCTTTTATCTATGCGCAACTGAAAAATTTAGATAGTTTAAAACGAATAAGCAATACGATTAAACGCAAGAAAACAGTTCAAAGGCTGGTAGGTATTGAAAGTATTAGTAAGTCACAGCTTTCTCGAAAAAACAGAGACATTCCACACGAAATTTTTGAAGTGATTTTACATCATTTAATTCAGAAGTTGCACCATATACTTGGACCAAGAATGGTAAGTAAGGAACTTGGTAAACTTCATTTGATTGATTCATCAACGATATCCATGTGTCTCAGTCAATATGAATGGGCAGATTTTCGAGAAACAAAAGCTGGCGTGAAGATGCATACTTCCATTTCCTTTTGCGATGGCATTTCTTATCCAAATAAAGTAAATCTCAGTCCGGCAAGACCTGCGGATGAAACGCAGCTGGATGCACTGATTGTAGCGGATAAAAAAGTACTACATGTGTTCGACCGTGGCTATTTCAACTTTGAAAAGTTTGAAGCCTACTCGAAAGCTGGTATT
>NZ_JBFNXI010000090.1:0-2583 GCF_040812445.1 Lentibacillus sp. L22
CAATTTATGCACGAAAGCAAAAGAAGGAAACAACCGAAAAGTCTACATGAATGAAAAGTGGGAATCCCAAAAAGAATATGTACGTGCGAAGCTTTCAGACGAGAAAACTGGTGAAATTTACGGAAAACGTAAAATCGATGTAGAACCAGCGTTCGGCTTTCTGAAGGCCAATAAAAAAGGTTCCAAGCAAACTTTTGATTTGCTTGGAACCTTTTTATTTACTATTTTTGGCTAGTTATGTCCCAGCCTCCTTAAATACTTACTTGGAAGTGAAGTAGATGAAATGTAAAAAAGTGTTCATTTTACTCGGGATTCATCATGTTTGACTTTAATTATCATGCTGGTTATTACGGAAAGAAAGACAAATTCATTTGCCGAAAATAAGAGAAAAATTTCTGGAAGCAGTTAGTACTATTTTAAAAGTATTTTAATAATCATATATTGTAAACGTTTACAATCAATGAATTAAAATATTGGAAACTTATTGGAGGGTCAAGATGCTTCTTACAGAGTTATTAGAAAAAAATATTAAATCATTTGGTGAGTATTCTCTTCTCCATTATGGGGAGAAGTCTTACACAAACGTTGAGACTGAGAATATGGCAAGAAAGGTTTCCTGTCTAATAGATTCACTCGGAATAGGGGCAGGTGAACGGGTATTGGTTTGTATGCCGAACTGTCCAGAGGTTATTTTTTCGTATCAAGGAATTTTACGCTCAGGAGCTATAGTTGTTCCTGCAATGCATCGCCTTCATGAAAAGGAAATTAATTATATTTTGGAAGACTCGGAAGCGAAGGCCATTGTTACTTCTTCATTTCTTCTAAGTAAAATGGTAAAGGCTACGGATGGGTTAAGTTTAATGGAGAAACCAAAAATTATTTGTATTGACGCTCCACACGCGGAAGATTTGGGGAAGGAGAACGATGTAGAAATTATTGAATGGCAAAAAGCACTCAAAAATGTAGATATAAATAAGGAGAGGCGGACAGATTTAACAGAAAGTGATGTAGCAGTGATACTGTATACTTCAGGAACTACTGGAAAGCCAAAAGGAGTAATGCTTACACATAAGAACTTATATGCAAGCGCTTCGAATAGTGCTGCTCTGAGAGATAATGATAAACGGGGCACTACTTTAGGTGTCTTACCCTTGGCACATATTTACGGGTTTGGAGTAATGAATGGTTTATTTATACAAGGGAATTCAGTCGTCATCTTTTCTAAATTTGATGCTGAAGAAGTATTTAAAGCTATTGAACGATTTAAAGTGAGCTCCTTTGCTGCGGTTCCAGCTATGGTTCATTCGATGGTATACAATCCAAATGCCGATAAATATGATTTGTCCTCTTTGGAAACGGTCGGATCTGGATCTGCGGCATTACCAATTAGTCTGAGAAAAAAATTCCTTGAACAATTTAATGCGGAAGTACATGATGCATATGGATTGTCAGAAGCATCACCAGGGGTTGCGGGTCAGCGTAAAGATATGCCAATTAAGGAAGGTTCAGTAGGGTTACCAATACCTGGTGTAAAAATTAAAATTGTAGATGAGAAAGGTAATGAACTATCTCCTGGAGAAGTTGGAGAACTATTAGTTCAAGGGGATAATGTTACTCCAGGTTATTTCCGAAATGAGGAAGCAACAAGAGCAGCGCTTAAAGGTGGATGGCTGCATACTGGTGATTTGGCCAAGATCGATGAAGATGGTTATTTATTTATTGTTGACCGAAAGAAAGATTTGATTATACGTGGGGGATTTAATATTTATCCACGTGATTTGGAAGAATTATTGACAAAACATGAGGCTGTATCAGAAGCAGCAGTCATTGGGGTACCATCTGAACGAATGGGAGAGGAAATACTTGCGTGCGTTGTTAAAAAAGACGGGGTGGAAGTAACGGAGCAAGAATTGATTGATTATTGTCAAATACACCTTGCCAAATACAAGACGCCCCGACAAGTAGTTTTTGTAAATGAACTTCCAAGAAATGGTGTTGGAAAAATATTAAAAATGCGTTTGAAAGACATGTATCAAGATTATAAATTTCCAGTTTAGTGGATTGGATATTATTAAAAAAATGTACCCTAATCGATATAAAAAAGCAGTGATTACATTTGTTTTTGAAATTAAGTGTACTTGACCTTTTACTGGAACGTAAAGAAATTATAGCTGGGAAGGAAAAGGGTGTGTACAGATATAGTCTTGTTCAATAGCAAGTGTTCTAAACATAAATCAGTTAGCTTTTTTAGGAGTTTTAGATAATAGATGATGAACAAAAACATCAAATTAATCTAGTAGCATAAATGGTTATTTCAGTCTTTACCAATTTGTGAGAAGGCAGGGGTATCAATCACTCATAGACAGTGGCGAATTTGAATAGCTGAAGAGATAGTGTCTATGTCTTATGAGAGAATGGATATATCTATTTAGAGATTTACTGACAAAAAGGCATTAGTTGAGTCAATTTCATAATTGCTCTTTTTAAAAATACACAGACCTGCAGAATTTTTAAAACAAATTTTTTAAAAATTTAATTAAGCAGTTTGTTGCTGGTTTAACAGTACATTGATACGATCTGCAG
>NZ_JBFNXI010000091.1:0-2415 GCF_040812445.1 Lentibacillus sp. L22
ACAGTCTTACCCGGACTCGGAACGATAATTGAAGGCGATACAAGGGTCAAATTCCTGGGCGGTTTTATAGAGTACTTGAAAGGCTACGATATGCTGGAAGATTATTTGGTTGATCATAAAGCAGTTGTGAAAAGGATGCCTTCAATGCTTGTCGATTATGTGAAACATCTGATTTCCTAAAAAAAATGGATATGATCAGCTGGATTTGGCAAAAGAACTGATAAAAACAGAGAAAGGTACTAATCTGTTAAATAAAATGGATCCAAAGCTTACCAAGAAAATATTAAATACCTTAAGAACCTCCGGAAAGTTTTTTCAGTATGCAAGGTATGCGAAATATACTGGAAAATACGTTGGTGGTTTAGCAAGTTTTACATTTTCTTTCAAAAAGGAGAAGCAGCTACACATGTGGAACAGCATTTGTGATAGTGAGGAAACAGCTTTATGGATGCTGCAGGAGAAGCACTCAAGAATCCTGTGATTGTATCTATCAATCCTTTTTCCTGATAGACAACATCAGATGTTAAAGAAAGGATACGATATTATTTTATGACAGGTGAAATAAAACATTTAGTGAACAATGAACGATATCGGATTTTAATAATTGACGGAGAAACCTATATCATGGATATAGAGAGTTCCTTTTGGAAGATTATTTTTCCATTTTTATTTTGGTTGCTCCCAAATCGCGTGTTTAAAGTTGAGGACCAGGCTCTTGTGGAACAGTTGCAGACCGAAGAGATGGAAAGGAAAGGTATTTCAGGTATGACCGCTATAGCAGGGATTTCCTATGCGGGCGGTATCTCCTTAGCCCCCTTAATGGATTACTTTAACGTTCCTATGTCTCCATTGGTCAATATATTGCTGTTGCTTCTTGCTGTAATATTGGTTGGTTTATTATATTTTTCCGCCAATTGTAACCAAAAACGGAAACTCAATGATGTTATTGTACTTGAAGCGCTACCCAAGAATAAAATATGGATTCGGCCAAGCTCTATTAAGCACTTTTTAAATGTATTGATGAGTTATATATTTTTTTTAGGCTTTAACATATTTGGCATTTTGGTATATTTACAATCTAGAAATGTTATGGTATTAATTATTGTATCATTATTGTTATTCGTGTTTTTACTAATCAATCGTAAAACGGTAAAAGAAGGAAATGCTACTGTAAAGGTTAAGAAATAGATGGTTATATAGAAAACGAGAAGATACAATGCTTTACTAAAAGATTAACGTTTGGATGACTTTTGTAAACGCAAATTAAATCGGTGGGGGAGAATCAAGATGTTACCTATTGGATCAATTGTATATCCGAGAGAAGGAACGAGTAAAATTATGATTCTGAACAGAGCTCCTATTCTTCCTTCAGAGGGCACTGAAGATGAGGGAATCTGGTATGATTATTCAGGGTGCTTTTACCCGCAGAGATTGAACCCCAACAATGTATATTATTTTAATGAAGAAAATATAGACGAAGTGGTCTTTGAAGGATTTAAGGATGAAGAAGAAGAACGATTTATTAAGATTTTCAAGGACTGGCAGGAAGAAGAAAAGCCAAACATAAAAAAAGGTATGGTTTCTGGTCCAGTGTAATAAAACAGAATGTACATGAAAAAGAAGCATGCAACTGGTATGCTTTTTTATATCGGATTTACATAGAATAATAGAGTTAATGGCTTTTATATCGCTTTTTTCGGAAAAGCCTCCAAAGAAGAAAACAATATTTTTAATGATCTCCACGTAAAATAGTGGAATTATTTCAAGGATTGTTTTATGACTTTGAGGAAAATTTGCGGCAGCATATTGATAATTTGGATCCGATGTCGATAACAGTGATTCCGCCATTATTAAGAGCAACTATTTGAAAGAGGTCAAAGAAGATATTAATAGATTTATCCTCGTTCAATGGTGTAGCGATGAAACAGATGTGAAAGAGATCATGCATCAAATTGAGACAGTGATGAGTAGTGCCAAAACGAGTGAAGGAACAGCACGGTTTACGGATTTTGAAGGTGCATCCCAAATTAGTGAGTTAGCGAAATTACATGATTATAATGCGGGTAAGAAAGAAGAACAGATGGAAAAGGCTAAGAATGCCAAGGATAGCGCGCTCAAGGAACTTTTCAAGAATCCAGGTGGGTCTATAGCTAGCGGTCTTAGTTCTTTGAATCCCTTTGCTTAATAGACAAGAACGAATGACGAATATTAGGAGATTGCTTTATGAAAGGCGAAGTACAACATTTAGCTAACAATGAACGGTATCGAATTTTGATAATCAAAGGAGAAACCTACATTATGGATATAGAACGACCCTTTTTTAAGATTATTTTTCCATTTTTCTTCTGGCTGCTTCCCAATTATATTTTCAAAGTTGAGGATCAGGCTGTTATAGAACGATTAAAGACCGAAAAA
>NZ_JBFNXI010000092.1:0-2412 GCF_040812445.1 Lentibacillus sp. L22
TAAAGTGGACCCCTTGTCAAGGACACTTTGAAAAAAACCACTAACTTTTTTTGCTTGTTCCTCTTATGCTTGCTTCATAGGAGGAGCGGTGGCAAGTCCAAGCATACGCTCAAAACTAAGAGCGTGTGCTTTTGTCATCCACTAAAAATATGAAGAGACATTGTTTATCAAGTTTGGAAGCATTAGAGTTTTCTGTTTTTCAAGATGAACATGCGTTACGAATTTTCCCTAATTGGATGGTAAGATATTTTGAATCTCTCACAGAAAAGGAACAATGGCAATATTTTCTAGCCTATCGAAAAGTTGCCGATCAAATGCTATCCGAATCATATCTTATTGATCAATTAAAATGGATATTAAAGTATCCATCCATCGAATTAGAGTATGATCTATATGTGAAAGCTCGAATAGACCCTGATTTTTATGAGGAGGAAGTCTTTCTACCAGAGAAATGGACCGAACTACAAGAAAAATACGAGACACGATTCCAACAAGCAATTAGTCTTTTAGAGGAACAACAACGGGAAGATCAGGTGTCTTCACAAGATGAGCCAGAGGATACACTCCCGTTTTAATGAATTCTGCATATTGATTGGGGGATAACTTTGCGAGACCCCATTGATAGCGTTCGTTGTTGTAGTAATCCATATAGTCATCAATTTTGATAGAAAGATCCGAAAAAGTAATTATGTAGCCAAGATTCCCTAAATCATCTTTCATGTGACCAAAGAAAGATTCTTGCGGTGCATTGTCCCAACAATTCCCTCGGCGTGACATGGATTGCCGTAATTCTTTATCATTCAGTAGCGATTGAAATTGCATACTAGTGTAGTGTACGCCCTGGTCGGAATGGATCAGGGTTTTCTGTTTTTTAGGAATCGCATGATGTTCAATTAAGTATTCAATCATTTCCAAAACAAAATCCACTTCTAACGATTCACTAAGTGCATAAGAAAGAATTTGATTGGTAAACGCATCTTTTATGGTAGATAAATAGGCTTTCTGACCTCGTCCAAAGTAGAGATAGGTAATATCCGTAAGCAAGACCGTTTTGGGACCATGAGCTTTAAATTGACGATTTAAATGATTAGGCTTCGTTGCATGTTCTTGCCTGGCTTTTGCCATTCGTTTGTAAGGATTAGGTTTCCTAATCGGACATATGAGATTATATTTATTCATCAGTCGTTGAATCTTCTTGCGGTTCATGACGATTCCTGTTTGAAGAAAGCGCATATAAATGCTTCTTGATCCCTTTGCATATCCGCGATATTGATAGACTTCTAGAATCAATTCAAAATCAGTGCGATCTTGTTTCTCACGCTCCTTACGCTTCTCTTCCTGCTTAAGCCATGCATAATAACCTGAACGAGAAACCTGAGCAATCTCACATAACCACCTGATATTCAAGAGGTTATGATCTCTTTCCGTTAATGTTTGGATGAGTTGATATTTTTCTTGGGCAAAGCTTTGGCTGCTTTGCGATGGATAAAATTCATTTTTTTTAAAGCATCAATTTGTTGTTTTTGCAAAGCGACTTTATGTTTGAGATAGGCGATTTCTTCATCAGGTGTGCGTTCTTTCGTTTGACGGCGCCCAGAATGTTGCGTACGTAAATCCGTAAAACCTTCTGTTCTATCCGCCATTTTTCGTATCCTGCGAGAGAAACTCTTGATTCTTTCTTTCCCTATCACTTGTGTATCAAACCCTGCTTCTCTAAAGATTTGTGTAGGAAATTTCCCTTGATCTAATTCATGCATGAAATGTCGCTTATAGGCTTCAGAATAGGTAATAGCTTTGTTAGAGACCTTATCCACATAAGGATTCCTTTTTAGTTCTTCTATCTGTTTATCCGAAAAATAATGCACACCCATGTGATCAACTCCCACTTATAATATTTTAAAATGATTATTCAGATGAAATGAACCATTTATGCATAGTTTTGAGCCATAGGTTGCAGAAAATGGAGCCCCCTAATGGAAAACCACTCTTTTAAGAAGAGATTCAGAGCCACAGCGAAAGCTGCTTGCCATTGACTGTAACGCCCGATTCTTTGCATTTGATGGAAGGGGTCGGGGGCCCCGCCAGCAAATGCTTAGAATCGGTTTGTCCGTGTTATCATATTTGAGCAGGTGTGCCTATTTGGCATTATTTATGACAGACCTGCGATTATTCCTCAACACGGACAAAAGTTAAGTCAATGGTGGCGGACTATAGTATTTATGCTAGTTATGTGGCCGTGTCTCTCCTTTCCACAGTTATTGGCTCAAACATCCGCATTCAGTGGATCAAAAGTCCGCACTGCTGGCTCAAACTGGTCGCAATACTCATAAAATAAGTATACGACAAAGAACCCTATAAAACGGAACGGATAAGTAGTTTTTTATCCGTGTCTGTTTTATAGGGTTCAGTTTA
>NZ_JBFNXI010000093.1:0-2095 GCF_040812445.1 Lentibacillus sp. L22
GAATTTCCAAAAGTACTTTACCAGATAAAGGTTAGATGTCATTTTTACTCTGCGAAAGTTGAGTTACTATTTTCATTTTTATTGTTAACGGTTATTACAGTAATTGCCTCCAATATACCGAAATTATTTGAAGAAAATGAAGTGGGGCTTGTTGAAGATGCTTACACAAGTAAAGGCCTCTATTTCGGGCCTCAATATTACGTACATTTATCGAACGGAAATATACAGCGCATTTTTAAGAATGATTTTCTTTAACTAGAAAAAGGCGATACATTTAAAACGTTTTTTAATCAAATCTCCCTTAAAGATTTTCTGTTGGCCTCGATGATTACGATGTTATTTTTATGTTTGTTGTTTGCTTTGGTTTACATGTTTGCATCTGAAATATTTGGACAGATGAGATGGTTTAAATGGATTGACGAAAGGAAAGAACAATTTAAAAATGTTATAGTGACGCCTTTTACAAGAAATAAAAAACAACTTGATATACTTAAACGAGTGGGAATGATCATTTTTATCTTGTCATTGTCAATGCTGCTTTTGCTAGTTGTGAAAAATGTTGTGTATAAAGTGGTACCCTTTGGAAAAACGAATGCGGCTGCAGAGTTACTTAAATATGAAAAAGAACGAATAGCTAATCCGAAAGTTCCTATTGTTACGTACACATTAACCTATCAATACACAGATAAAGATGGTACATTGTATAAAACAAAAAAGAACGTTTCGTCGGCTACATACAATAGGTACAAAGGTAAACGATTTATTCCAATTATGTATCGAAAAAACCTTCCTTACGATACATTTATCGAAAATCGTTCGATGGGAGAGTTTATTAGTCCGCTTTTTAGCGTTCCAACGTTTATTTTTGCGTGTGTTGGTTATTTAGTATTTTTTTTGATTAAAAAGTATGTAGAAGTATGGGGAATTCCATTTATTCGGACTGATTGAATGATAAAGGTAATGTTTATTACATAATAGTCGAGAGTCCAAAACAGGTTTTAGAAGGATTCATCATTTTTCGAGGGATTAATTTTAGACATAGATTAAGTATGGGTTCTGGAAATCTTTGATCGCCCCTCTTCAAAACATCCGGCAATCCACTTGTTTGAAACAATAAATTTGAGAGTGTAAGTTCCCTTGAATACTCTCCATCCTTATAAATATGAAGGTTACGTAATGTATCTTCATGAAAGTATTTGGTTACTTTATCATCCAATGACAGTCTATCTTGTTCCTTCAAAATAAAAATACAGGTGGTGGTAAATAGCTTGGTAATGCTTGCCATAAGAAATGAAGAATCAATACCCTCCCCCTGTATGTCTTACTGCATGAAAAATCACCATTTGTATTTTCACAAGTAATACATCCTAGGTTATCAAACTCCGAATGCTTATTTCATCAAGAAAATCGTAGCACTTAAGCGCACTAGTTCATTCTTTCGGGACAGCGTCTCATGGAGTATATCACTCGCTCCACTCGCTCTTGACACGCCCCCAACTTAACGTAAAAATAATATGTATCCATTGATGGGCATCCTATAATTTGGGCAAATAATATTTCAGCCCACCTGAACTTATAAAAATCTGTGTCTTGACAATAGGGTCCACTTTAGCGGTTGGTAGTAAAGTTGACGAATTAACCGGCGGTATTAATTATTTCAAGAACGATGTAATAAAGGGAGCTGTAATATGATCGATAGTGCCAGCGATGCCTTAAAAAGTGGCCTTGATTTTATTAATCCGTTTTCTTAATGCAATCAATCAAATGAAATGAGGAATCCTCGAATGAATTGTGAAGTACGAGATATACCAAAAATTCTTAGATATCGAATGTTAACAATCGATGGGGAAGTATATATACTGGATTTATGGGGGTCTTTTTGGAAAATAATATTCCCGTTTTTATTTTGGATACTCCCGAATCGCGTTTATAAAGTAGCACTAGCGTTGCATAAAGTTTTTCTACAAATGTCAAGAAAAATATTTAGTTGGGACATTAGGAATAATGGGAGTTTTCACTACAAAAGTCTATAAAAAAACCTTATAATAAGGGAATGGTAGTCCTGTCCAAATCCCAAATTATAAGGAGAACTCAT
>NZ_JBFNXI010000094.1:0-1968 GCF_040812445.1 Lentibacillus sp. L22
TCTCATCTTTGACAGTAAAAATCACAGAAACGTCCTCATATTAGGCGCAACTGTGATTTTTTTAGTGCTAAAAAGTGAGTACTATTTACTTTTTTTAACCTCTTTTAAAATTTTTTTCATTTTTTGTATCGGCACGATTTCCGTGTCTGTTCGAAATCCGAAAACATCGTGCAATTTGTCTGTTAGATCTGTTCTGGTATAAGTAGGAATGTAACCCTCGTTTGTAGCTTTCAACACACGCATTTCCCGTAATGTTTGAATGATTTCAAAACAGGTAGCTGACTCGTCAATTTTCTTTTCAATTAGGCGGTAGGTCAATAATGACAGAAAGCATACTAAGAAGTGGGCCTTGATTCGCTCATCTTTTTGGAGGAAGACCGGTCGCGTTCGCATTTCACTTTTTAAAATGCGAAAGGTCTCTTCAATTTCCCAGCGTCGTTGGTTGATTTTAACAATTTCCCCTGGTGTGCTTTCCAAGTTTGTACATACACCATAAAAACCATCAAATTTCGATTCTTCATCAACGAGTGCTGAATTAATGGTGTACTTACTCTTTCCAGCAATCTCTCCATCTTCTGTGACATGTGTGGACTGTATAAAACGATCTGGCGAATTTGCCCGCTTTTTCTCTATCCGCGAAGGATTATCCACCTTTTTCAGTGCGCGATCTATTTGTTTTTCACGAATACCTGCTTGATAGCGTTTATGTTTCGGTGAAAAGGTGACGACCAATTTTTGTTCGAATCCATTTTCATTGATCCAGCGTTCTTTATGGTATACTTGTTTATCATTTTTAAGATCAAGATCATTCAGATTGATTGTTTGTTTTCTTTTCTTGGCGGCCGCTTTCTGAGTAGGATCTACCATCTCCCACCCTGAAGGATCCAAAGCCCACTCTTTCAAATGCTTTTTTAATTTTTTGATGGACTGTGTGGTGACAAAAGCTCGTTTATTCATAGAATTGTACAATCGATTTTCATGGGAAGAAAGCCCGGCATCTGTACAGACTACAAATTTAGATAGCTGAAAATCTTTCAAGATTCTTTTCTCCAGGGGCTTTAATGTTGGCTGCTCATTTTGATTCCCGGGATTGATTACAAAGGCGAGTGGAAGCCCGCTGCCATCCATAAATAATCCCATTTGAACGATTGGATTCGGACGGTTTTCTTTCGACATCCCATATTGTTTCAGACCTTCTTCTTCTTCAATCTCGAAATAGAAATTTGTACAGTCATAGTAAAGGAGCTCCGTCTTTCGCTCAACGATGGCTGTGCTATTTTTGTATACTGTCCTTTCGATCGTATCGGATTCCTCAGCTAAGATATCTAATGCCCGATATATATGCTGTGTATCTACGGAATGGGGCTCCAATAAATCATCTGCCCTCTCTAATGTTCCTTTTTTTGAAGTTGGGTAAATAACCCGCATGTATATTAGGAGAGCTAGAATCTTGTTTAAATCGTATGTAAAGTTGTGTCGATCGGAAATATCTTTACATATTTTATCTAGTTTTAGTTGATGATAAATCGACTTTAAGAAAAGATAACCAACGTTAAAAGATCGTTTTCCCACCTTTGGTATCGACTTTTTTGGATTGTACTTGACGATAATCGTTTCTGACTTTAGCTTTTTTTCTTCCGTTAATTTTTTTGCATATGCACGTGCCCATTCTTCCGGGTCAACACCAGGATATCTTTCACGAATTTCCTGTTCGTTGCCTAAAGATTCAATGACTTTCGTAGTTGATTTCCCATTAATATCTCTAACATTTTCAATAACGGAATAGGAAACAGAATTCTTGGATACACTTTTTTTAATACGCATGGATATCCCTCAAATCTTCTTGAATGCCTCTATCATAACATAGTACTATGTAGTACTCAATAATTTAATTAAAAATTTGACAAAAAAATAAAGCCATCACAGGCTTTAAAGGCAATTTCTGATTATGTAGGTGTCAAACTCCCG
>NZ_JBFNXI010000095.1:0-1804 GCF_040812445.1 Lentibacillus sp. L22
TTGCTCTTTGAAAACTGAACAAAACAACCAGTATGTAACAGATGTCAGAGGTTGAGGTTAGAAGTTAGATCAATTGATTTGATGGAAAACGCAGACCCTGGAATCAATTTTTGCAGCTAAGAATTTAGATGAAATTAATTGGTGTTAATTTTATCACAAACTTTTTTGGAGAGTTTGATCTTGGCTCAGGACGAACGCTGGCGGCGTGCCTAATACATGCAAGTCGAGCGCGGGAAGCAAGTGGATCCTCATCTGAGGTGACACTTGTGGAACGAGCGGCGGACGGGTGAGTAACACGTGGGCAACCTGCCTGTAAGATCGGGATAACTCGCGGAAACGTGAGCTAATACCGGATAATACTTTTTCCTGCATGGGAGGAAGTTGAAAGATGGCTTTGGCTATCACTTACAGATGGGCCCGCGGCGCATTAGTTAGTTGGTGGGGTAAAGGCTCACCAAGGCGACGATGCGTAGCCGACCTGAGAGGGTGATCGGCCACACTGGGACTGAGACACGGCCCAGACTCCTACGGGAGGCAGCAGTAGGGAATCTTCCGCAATGGACGAAAGTCTGACGGAGCAACGCCGCGTGAGTGATGAAGGTCTTCGGATCGTAAAACTCTGTTGTGAGGGAAGAACAAGTATTGTTCGAACAGGGCAGTACCTTGACGGTACCTCACCAGAAAGCCCCGGCTAACTACGTGCCAGCAGCCGCGGTAATACGTAGGGGGCAAGCGTTGTCCGGAATTATTGGGCGTAAAGCGCGCGCAGGCGGTCTTTTAAGTCTGATGTGAAATCTTGCGGCTTAACCGCAAGCGGTCATTGGAAACTGGAGGACTTGAGTGCAGAAGAGGAGAGTGGAATTCCACGTGTAGCGGTGAAATGCGTAGAGATGTGGAGGAACACCAGTGGCGAAGGCGACTCTCTGGTCTGTAACTGACGCTGAGGCGCGAAAGCGTGGGTAGCGAACAGGATTAGATACCCTGGTAGTCCACGCCGTAAACGATGAGTGCTAGGTGTTAGGGGGTTTCCGCCCCTTAGTGCTGAAGTTAACGCATTAAGCACTCCGCCTGGGGAGTACGGCCGCAAGGCTGAAACTCAAAAGAATTGACGGGGGCCCGCACAAGCGGTGGAGCATGTGGTTTAATTCGAAGCAACGCGAAGAACCTTACCAGGTCTTGACATCCTCTGATGGCGGTAGAGATACCGTGTTCCCTTCGGGGACAGAGTGACAGGTGGTGCATGGTTGTCGTCAGCTCGTGTCGTGAGATGTTGGGTTAAGTCCCGCAACGAGCGCAACCCTTAATCTTAGTTGCCAGCATTAAGTTGGGCACTCTAAGGTGACTGCCGGTGACAAACCGGAGGAAGGTGGGGATGACGTCAAATCATCATGCCCCTTATGACCTGGGCTACACACGTGCTACAATGGATGGAACAAAGGGCAGCGAAGCGGCGACGCATTAGCTAATCCCATAAAACCATTCTCAGTTCGGATTGCAGGCTGCAACTCGCCTGCATGAAGCCGGAATCGCTAGTAATCGCGGATCAGCATGCCGCGGTGAATACGTTCCCGGGCCTTGTACACACCGCCCGTCACACCACGAGAGTTGGCAACACCCGAAGTCGGTGAGGTAACCTTTTGGAGCCAGCCGCCGAAGGTGGGGCCAATGATTGGGGTGAAGTCGTAACAAGGTAGCCGTATCGGAAGGTGCGGCTGGATCACCTCCTTTCTAAGGATTATATTACGGAACGGGAAGTTTATTCCTAAGACATACTCGGTTGTTTGGTTCAGTTTTGAGAGAGTAA
>NZ_JBFNXI010000096.1:0-1689 GCF_040812445.1 Lentibacillus sp. L22
GTATGTGTCAAGTTTTTCTCGATGTTGCTTTCATACCAATATTTCAGGCACCATCATTTTGTACACTTTATTCGGGCTACCGCGCTGTCGCTTGCTGGCCCCGATTTTGAGGTAACGTTCTAAAGCCCAAGAACGTAACCCCTAAATCAGGGTATCATTTATTTAAAGCTCTTAACTAAATTACCCATGGCTGTTGAATGAGCCGTATATAAGCCTATAGCGCCTTGTCTGGCTCCCACTGATGGACGAGTTGGGTTACGTAGGATCTGCGACATTCTAACTGCTTTTTTAATTTCTCGTTGCTTTCTAGCGCTTCTGTGTTGATGTTTTAGGTACACATCTCTAAGTGTTTGATTTAAAATCCCTTGTTTCACTTTAACCATGGCTTCTCCGCCCTCTGAACTCCAATGCATCCCTCTTTTTTTCATACGAAAAGAAATGTGTCTTTGATTTGATTCCATCGCTCCCAAACTTCTTGCGTCTTTTGGTGGGTTTTCAACGACTTCTCGCCAGTCAAAAATCCGTTCCCAATTATTCATAACATACGTACGAAATGCTTTTACCTTTTCTATTTTTTTTGTATCGTCTAGGGTACTCTCATACGTATCTAGCCATAATATAAAAGCATCCCGGTCATGTTCTTTTAGTGCCTTTTTAACGCCATCCTTATACTTACTCCGTTCGCCACCTAAAGCACGATTTACAGCCTGTGAAACATGATAATGATCCAACTGATTCAAGACAGAGAAATGAGATTGTGAAAAGGCCTCTTGGAACTTCTCGGCCGTATATCCTAATCCTCCATCACTGTTTGTGACCACCCGCGTAGCCTCCAGTGAATAACGATGGGCTGTAAGGGATTGTACTTCATTCCAAAAGTCTGGGGTTGATTGTGTCGTCATGATGACTTTGGGTTCTCGTAAAGCGACTCGTTTTCCATTTTTCTCCCAACCTTCATGAACAATGGCATGGTGCACTTCCAGGCTTTTTTTCTTCACTGTACTACGCACAAAAACACCGTCTGCCTCCGCATATAGATACTCCACCTTTTTCCCCTCCGGCAGGAAAGCAGCCTCATCCAACTCAATTACCATTTCTTCATCCGCCTGTGCCTGCGCTTTCCCAACACGTCTTACAATGCTTCCAACCGTTGTGTGACTGAGGTTAACTGCAGTCCATTCTTTTAAAACACGTGCTGTTTCCCGGTATGTACTTTGACTAGCAAGTTCTGCCACTTTTACTTCCACTAATGGACTATGTCGTTGGCTCTTTCGTATTCCCAACCATTCATCAAAGGGATAATGAGAATCTCCCTTCTCATCACCCATAAGCGTGTGACAAAAACACACTGACCCAAAGGTGAATTGAATTGTTTTCCAATCATCTCGCTTCACTGTCCAACCCATCGCTTGCTTCTCTTTCTTAATGACTTGATTCAATCCAGTAAATACTTCTCCCAATTTAGAAGCAAATACCTCATACATAAACAATCGGATACTTTCCTCTAATTCAATCAAATTACAGGTATCCTTTATTAACTCATTAATATTTGATATAATATTCCCCATGAAAAGGCCTCTCTCTAAAATGTATTTGCCCAGTCAAAGCATACATTTTATGATAGAGTGCCTTTTCTTTTTTGGCTAGAATATCGCTCAAATAACCTCGAGAAATATTTTACACTTACAT
>NZ_JBFNXI010000097.1:0-1608 GCF_040812445.1 Lentibacillus sp. L22
AAACATACTAAGATTAGTGGGTAAGGTCATCGACGGGTGACTTTACCCACTATTTCTTTTTTTAAGATATAGTGAGAAGTGAGAGAAAGTCCGACCGAAGCCTCGAGGATTGCGAATCCGAATAATAAACCGGGCTTCTTCACTTTCATTTTTGAATCAGTTTTAAGTATGTTGGGGCCATATGAGCTCGTGTAAAGGAAATTGGAATCGAAATGAATAAGTGAAGAACTTTCATAACAAAAAGAGAAAAGAGGTAGTTAAATGGGGATAGTAATGGCTTTAGATGTATCAATGGGGAAAAGCTACAAGGTTGTTTACGACGATCAACATTGCCTTTCTGAAGGTGAAGTAATACATAGTCGAGCTGGTTTTCAGGAACTCTTGGATGAAATATATACACTTCCTGAAGATTTGATGCTTGTCTTTGAATCTACTGGAATTTACTCTAAAACGGTAGAAGCATTCTGTCAAAAAAATCAATTGCGTTATTGCTTATTAAATCCCTTGGCAGCCAAAAAGCAATTAGAACAAGGGACATTACGAAGCTGGAAAACAGACAAACATGACGCACATAAATTGGCCCAAGTTCATCAACAAAATGATCGACCAGAAAAAATACACCAACCGGATATTTATCATGAGATACGTGATCTTTCTCGTTTTTATCAAGAAATAGAAGAGGATATAAAGCGCACACGGATGTACCTGCATAACGCATTACAATTAAGCTTTCCAGAGCTTGAGCGATTCTTTTCAAGCAGAGTCACAGCCTATGCCCTGACCCTAATTGATTTGTTTCCACATCCTGAATATGTATTACAAAGTAGTAAAACGAAAATCAAAAACCTTTTGATGAAAAGTACTACCAAAAAGATATCGGAAAATCGTGCGAAACAAAAGGCAAATGAAGTTATCGAATACGCCAAAGAATCTTATCCAGCTGTTTCTTCAACCAGTGTTCAAACTCAAAAAGTAAAATATTATGCACGGCAACTTTTACAGCTTTTAGAGGAGAAAGAAAATGTTTCAAAGCGAATGATTGAAAGGGCAAAGACACTTTTCGAATTTGAGATACTCACAAGCTTTCCGGGCATTGGCGAGATTAGTGCAGCCCTTTTTATTGGAGAAATTGGGGACATTTCCCGATTTTCCGATCACAAAAAAGTCAATGCTTTTATTGGGATTGATATTCGTAGATATCAATCAGGAAAATACGCAGGTCAAGATCACATTAATAAGCGAGGAAATCCAAAAGGAAGGAAAATCTTATATTTCATTGTTCGAAACATGATTCGCCAACAAAAAGCAGCACCAAATCACATTGTTGATTACTATTATAAATTAAAAGAACAACCTCATCCTAAAAAGGACAAGGTTGCGGTAGTAGCTTGCATGAACAAACTACTGAAATGTATTTATTCCATGGTCAGGAACAATACAAAGTACGATTACTCGTACACGGTCTCCATGGACCAATAATTCACTTAAATTATAACATATATACTCCCTCAAAAAAATTGAATACTTGAGGTTTATTTCTGGTGCCCAGATATTCCATACAGAATAAATTTTAAATATGTCATAAAACACTTGACTAATCGTAGGAAA
>NZ_JBFNXI010000098.1:0-1577 GCF_040812445.1 Lentibacillus sp. L22
TAAGAAAAACCGGGCAAACCCCGCCCGGTCCTTTTGTATCCACCATAGTTAGAGAAAATCCGATAATTTATATTCCTGTCCATGTATGCCCTTATAATACTCCGGATACATGTCTCCCCCACATTGTTCACAACTAAATCTGGGTGGAGTTGTTGGATCTCCTCCATCCATCAAATCAAATTCCTGTACGACATCATAAGGAATCTTCTCCTCCTCATGACACACCAAACAATGATAATTGACAAACGTCTTCTTGGGGCGCAGATGGTCGGTTCCCTTTTTCCTCTTTTTGCTTTTCTTGCCCGTTGCCTTCGAGATGATGAATCACCCTTTCTAGATAGCTTTTTGCTTCTTTCGTTAATGCTATTTTTATTTCTAATCGTCCTCCCTCAAGACAGACTTCACCCATGTACTCATAATAGTTGTTGCAATGTGGGCAAATCATTGGATCTTTTTGTCCACTTGAAATAATACGCTCTCTCCATGTTTGGCGGCGTAATGTCTTTTTCACCTTCAGTATCCATCGTTTTGTTCCTTGTTGCCATGTAGCCAACAGCTTTTTACTTAACTTCTTGCTCCTTCTTGAGTACATGCCATAATGACGAATCGTTTTAAATTGTTCATCCGGAATATGACGTATTAAACGGATGATAAACTCTTCTACTGTAACTACTTCATGTTTTTCTTTCCCATCTGTCTTGTCCACATACTTAAAAGTTACAGTTTGACCATCATATGCCTCGATCCGATTGGTTCCAATCGCTGGTCGACGAATATAGCGGCCAATATAGCGAAGCTGCTCTTTTATCTTTCCTCTTTGTTTTGGGGCATACACATAGAAGCCTTCCCCATTTGCGGAAAAAGCCTTTTGTAATCTTGGCTGTATCCTTTTCTTTTCTTGCTTCGTCAAGTTTTTTCGGATGAGCTTCAACACTACCGTCTGCCATTGCTTTCGAAGCATCTTGAATGGTATAAAATCGTATCCTTTCCATTCCCCTTTTTTCGTGATTCCCCCCATCGTTACCATCATATGTACATGGGGATTGAAATTCACTTTGGAACCAAACGTATGCAATCCAACTATAATCCCCGGTATCACCTTGGCTTTCTTCTGAAAATAGTCAGTAAGTAATTTGGCTGCTTCATCCATAAGTGGCTTTAAAAGCTCACGATGTAAAAGGAATATATCCCGTAGCCCTTCATCAATTGTGAGTATCACATGTCGGTGATTCACTTGTAATACGTCCTCAGACAATAGACGACTCCATTCTTCGCTTTCTCCAACAGAACAGGTTGTACAAAAACGTCCCTTACATCGGAAGGGAATACGCTTTACATCATGGCAGCCCTCGCAAACAAAAAGTTTGAATCCTTTTTTCATATCTCCACAGTCACGAAATTTCTCTACCTCCTTTGTGACAATAGGACGGATTCTCTTTCCGTATTTCCTTTTGAATGATTCCCAATGTTGATTTTCGTCAAAGAAGATTTTTTTTAATATGTTTTTCCCCATACATAAAAAATACCACAGTAACACTCACTGCGGTAGACCCAAATTTTATACTTTCCTATCTTTT
>NZ_JBFNXI010000099.1:0-1539 GCF_040812445.1 Lentibacillus sp. L22
TACAAAATGATGGTGCCTGAAATATTGGTATGAAAGCAACATCGAGAAAAACTTGACACATACGTCCGATATGGAAAATTACATCTCCCGAGGTAGAAAAGGTTATATTGAGATGTTAAATACGATTAAGCCGAACTCTGATATCATTGTTGATGGATCAGAACCGGTATCAGAGATTGTAAATCGGATTTGCGAGCAGATAGTAATGCTTGAACTGTGAGTGTCTCACAAACGTCCACATTGCCAGAATTTAGTTACTATCTATTAAGTATTTATGCGTTTTTTGGCATAACCTTAGAAGGCATTACCGAAAATAAGGTAGGTGGATAGTGGATGGATATATTTATACCAATCGGCTTAGGTTTTATAATAATTTTATTGATTTTCATTATTGCCAAGTGGTTAAAACAAACCAATGATACATCATTATTAATTTGCATAATTGCTTTTTTATAGATAAATTTCTTGAGAACATTAATCAACAAAAAAGAGGAAGGGATATATGCATAGCCTATTTATCTCGACTATAATTTTTATTATAGCAATTACTCTCCTTTCGCTATTTTCGAAAAGACTTGAGAAAAAGATTCTTTTCCCAATAGCATTCGGTTTTATTGGCATTGTCTTATTTTTTATCAGTTTTATTATTGGCGGATGGGAAGGAATGGGAGTGGGAGCGATTAGTGTTTCACTATTTATAGCTTCTATTATAGCCTTAATCGGTATTGTGTTATTAAACAAAATGAATTTTGGCAGTCATAGAAGATGAAATCAATTGTATTTGGCAAATAGCTTTACAAAAATAAGGTTTCATTAACAGGAGCTTTAATTGAATATCATTTTAATTGGCTCCATTAGGAAACAACTGTTAAAGAAAGCTGAAAAATTATCAATAGACAAAGGATTAAACCATCTTGAAGCATGGACTAAGGATCGGTACGTCCTATAAACATTATTGTATCGGATAACAATAGGGTAATAGAAGAATAAGGGAGTTTCAAAAATGGGCTATGATTGGAAAACGTGCCCCTCTCACATGAAAAATTTTGTTTATAATCTTAAAAGAGGGATTAAGGAAATTATAAAAGAAGGTTTCGTGGGTTTTTATATACATGGTTCCTTAGCAATGGGAGGTTTTAATCCGAACAGTAGCGATATTGATGTTTTGGTTGTTACAAATAAAACAATGGAAGTTGAGATTAAAAGGATTTTAGCGCAGTTCATTTTAAAACATTCTAAATCACCGTTTCCGGTTGAAATAAGTTTCTTAAGTAAGAAACAATTAAAAGATTGGCAACATCCCTGTCCATTTGATTTTCATTATAGTGAATTCTGGAGAGAACGGTATCAGTACGATTTGTTAAGGGCTCCAAAACAGTTTAATCTAAATTATTTAAAATTAATTATCTTTTAGCAGGATTCTTGCATTTTATGTCGAACCTTGTAAGTAGAAATAAAATGAGGAGGATCGCAAAAATGTATACCATCGATGAAGCATCCAGCATACTTGGTGTTCATCCCACTACATTAAGAAGGTGG
>NZ_JBFNXI010000100.1:0-1534 GCF_040812445.1 Lentibacillus sp. L22
CTCAACTTTCGCAGCCCAAACTAGGCAGGTATACCTTGATATAGTTAGGTAATCCCGCAAACCAATACTGTAGTTGACTTTTGATTAACTTTTTGAATTTCTTGTTCGTTTTATTCAAAGCATCTTCAAGAAGCTCGATTAGTTGTTGTAATGCAACTGCCCAATCCAGTTCATTTACTTCGTCACAAAGTTCATAAAACATCCCGCCAAGTGTGCGGTCATCTGTACTACAGCGGTTTTGCCAAGACAAAAGGATATATCTTGAAAAGACAATCGTCGTGTGGCTGATTAGTGAATCATAGGAT
Source organism: Lentibacillus sp. L22 (assembly GCF_040812445.1). Classification (NCBI taxonomy): domain Bacteria; kingdom Bacillati; phylum Bacillota; class Bacilli; order Caryophanales; family Bacillaceae; genus Lentibacillus; species Lentibacillus sp. L22. The sequence goes on from NZ_JBFNXI010000100.1 coordinate 306, forward strand.
CTACCTTGAAATTCCTTTTGTAATTTCAACAGAGATTTTGTCGCCTTGAAAAAGACTTCAATGTCCCAGCGCATTCCGTAAATTCGAATAATCTCTGTTTCTGTTAACGTACAATCCGTACTTAAGATAGCTAACCATTCACTTCTTTTATTGCGATTTCGAACGAATACAACTTTTACTGGTACTCCGTTTGCCATCGTTGTATGAATAGAGCGCAAGATACTTTTGTTTCCCGATGCTGGTTTCGCTAGACGATAAAGTTCTTTTAAATTAACCCGTTTTTCATCAACTAAATAACGTTGATTGGTAGCTTTCACCATACCAATCACGTCTATACCTTGTTCCACAATCGATTGAATCAGTGGCTGCTGGGTAAACCAACTATCCATTAACACATAAGATGCGTCTATTCCTGCAGAAAGTGCCCGTGAAATCATAGATGGTAGTTGTTCTGGAGCTGTTTGTAGGGCTTCTTCCCGTCTTTTATAACCAGAAGTGCGTTTGTCTACTTTATTCGAAATATCATTGATTTTTGACTTCTTTGAGCTTAATAAGGAGAAGTCGACTGGCATGAAAGTGGCACCATCCGACCAACCAAGCGTAAGCATACGAAAACCTTTGTAAAAACGCATTTTTTGAGATGCGTGATCAAAACAGCGAGCCAGTAATTCTACTTTCTTACTCCGGTTCCGTTCATAGGCAGAGTCATCAACGATTAACACTTTTGGACGATCATTTTTGGTCAACCGACTTACTTTAGAAATGGTTGAAGCACTTAGTGAAAGTAAAAAACGGCGCCAATTATACTTGGAATAGTTTAAAAAGCGATAGATGGTGTCTTTCCCTGGCAGACTTTCTGATTTTTTGCTTTCAAGCAATCGAAACCAATTTTTCTGTTCGAAAATTAAACAAAATAGGAGCTGAAATAAATAAGCACAAGAAAACCCAAATCCTTTGGTGATACCGGCTTTCCGCAAATGTTTAAGCATCTCTAATTCATTAAAACCAGATTTTAATTCGGTTGGCATTTGATTATTTTGGTCATTATTCGCTATCATAGTAGGAGGCACCTCTTCTATTTGGTAGTTTTTTTCTAGACAATTAAACTATACCAAAAGTGGAGGTGTTTTTCTTTTTTATAGTAGGCAGATGTCAAGGTCCATAATGAATTTCCAAAAGTACTTTACCAGATAAAGGTTAGATGTCATTTTTACTCTGCGAAAGTTGAG
>NZ_JBFNXI010000101.1:0-1528 GCF_040812445.1 Lentibacillus sp. L22
CTCAACTTTCGCGGAGTAAAAAGTTAATTTAACTAAGCCGCGACGTAGCGTGTGATAAATCAAATATAGTTCTTGACATTCAATCGTTATAAAAGAAAAACACCTCCACTTTTGGTATAGTTTAATTGACTAGAAAAAACTACCATGAGCGAGGTGCCTACTACTATGATAGCGAATAATGACAAAGAAAATCAACTGCCAAAAGAATTAAAATCTGCATTTGACGAATTAAATATTCTAAAACACCTAAGGGACGCAGGGATCAATAAAAACCTTGGTTTCACTTGTGCTTATATTTTCAAACTCATTTTCTGTCTGATCTTCGAAGGTAAAAACTGGTTCAGACTTTTGCAAAGCAAGAAATCGGATAGTCTACCTGAAAAGAATGCGATATACCGTTTCCTAAACAACCCAAGATACAATTGGCGACGCTTTTTGCTTTCATTAAGTGCAGCCACTATTAGTAAAGTTAGCACATTAACTAAAAATGACCGTCCGAGAGTACTAATTGTTGATGATTCATCTTATGAACGGAACCGTAGTAAAAAAGTAGAGTTACTTGCCCGCTGTTTTGATCACGCTTCCCAAAAAATGCGTTATTATAAAGGGTTTCGTATGCTCACGCTTGGTTGGTCTGATGGCGCCACTTTTATGCCAATTGATTTCTCGTTGTTGAGCTCTCAAAAGGCTGTAATCAACGGCATAAATGAAAGCATCGATAAGCGTACGTCTGGTTATAAAAGACGACAAGAAGCTTTACAAAAAGCTCCAGAACAATTACCGGGAATGATCAAACGTGCATTCTCCAAAGGTATTGACGCATCCTACGTTTTAATGGATTCATGGTTCACACAGCAGCCACTTATAGGATCCATTGTAGAACAAGGTGTTGACGTTATTGGCATGGTTAAAGATACCAACCAAAGATACCTGGTTAATGACAACTGGGTTGGTTTGAAACAGTTGTATCGGTTAGCTAAACCTACAGCACATCATAAAAACATTTTGCGTTCCATTCATACCACAATGAAGAATGGGGTGGATGTGAAAATTGTATTTATTCGCAATCGAAATAAGAAGAGCGAATGGCTGGCAATCTTGAGCACAGATTGTACATTAACCGAACAAGAAATTATCCGCATTTATGGCATGCGGTGGGATATTGAAGTTTTCTTTAAGGCAACGAAGTCCCTTTTGAAACTTCAAAAAGAGTTTCAAGGTAGATCATATGACTCTCTTATCGCCCATACAACGATTGTATTCACAAGGTATATCCTATTGTCCTGGCAAAATCGATGCAGTACAGACGACCGTACACTCGGCGGTATGTTTTATGAACTCTGTGATGAGGTAAAGGAACTTGATTGGGCTGTGGCACTACAGCAATTAATCGAGCTTCTTGAAGATGCCCTAAAAAAGACAAATAGTAAATTTAAAAAACTAATCAAAAGTCAACTACAGCATTGGGCTGCAGGTCTGCCTAACTATATCAAGGTGTACCTGCCTAATTTGTGCTGCGAAAGTTGAG
>NZ_JBFNXI010000102.1:0-1458 GCF_040812445.1 Lentibacillus sp. L22
TTTTTTAAAAATTTAATTAAGCAGTTTGTTGCTGGTTTAACAGTACATTGATACGATCTGCAGCTAATTTTGAAGCATTATAAATAAGCGTTACAATGTCAAAGTGAACTTTTGCGCGTTTTCCAGTACGATAACGAACATTGTTAAGTTGAAAAAATTCTTTGAGATAGGCATTTACACGTTCAACAGCAGAGCGACGTTTGAATAGTGTTTTCCAAGCCTTTGATCCACGAGCGGGCGCAGTATATCTCCTAAGATCCGTTGTTATTTTTACCTTGTAAACCTTTTGACAGATGTCTTCGTTCGCCAAAGGACAGTCACTACACTCTTTTGGTCTTGTGTATTTCAATGTTTCATATTTGGCATCAAAACTATCATAACGGTAGGAATGCTCCCGAAAACAGGTCGGGGCGAAGTGTTTATCAAAACCGATTGGCTCGCTTTCATTTTTCTTATTATAAGCAATGACGGACTGATTCCCCATTCGGTGCACTTGTTCATAAATTGCATGATAATCATAACCAGCATCCATTGTCTGATGGTTCAATGATGGAAGGGGAAGTTCATTAACCCCTTTTAATAACGGGATTGCAGCCTTCCCGTCATTCAAACTGCCTGAAGAAAAAAGGGCCTGTAGAATATATTGACTGGATGTCCCAACAGCCAAATGTCCCTTATATCCGTACCAAAAGACATTCTTTCCTTCTGAGTTCTTTTTTACGCCCCACTTAGGGTCTTGAGGAACCTCGGCGCGTAATTCGGCTAAAGGTGCATCCAACTGTGCTTCTATTTTCTTTTCGAAAAGTGGTAAATTGGCTTCTTTCTCTGCCTGTTCAATAAGCCATTGTTCACGTTCTTCCTTGGATTTGCGCCCGCGTTTTTTGGGCTCAGCTTTTTGTTTTTCTTCCTTTGACGGCGCTTGATCACGTGCTTCAAAATGGGTTGCATCAATGGCGACAGTGTCATCCATAATAAAGCCTTCAGCAATTGCTTGAAGCACAACTTTTTCTTGAACTTTCTCCAAAACGTTAGATGCTTTTAGTTTTGTTAAAAGCCGAGAATAGGCGGCTTCAGACGGGGTGTGGTCAGACACAAGAAATCCACAATTCAGTTTAAAAACAAAGTCGTCCTTTAGGCGTTTAATTAGGTCCTTAACCGTTGGAATACGTTCAACATATCGAATAAAAACGGAAATAATCATCGCCGCATAATTCAAATCTACAGGTGCGCCAAGGTGGGATTTTTTGTTCACTTCATAATAAATCGCATCCAAATCTATCACTGAAATAATCGATTCATAACGATGGGTAGGTTCCATCTCGTATAATTCTTGGATGCTAAATAGACTTTCTTGTCGTATAATGGTCATAGGGAGTACTCCTCCAGTCTTTTTTTGGTTGTCGGTTCAACTACCATTATACAAGATTTGGGGAGGTACTTCCTTTTTTATGTCTCAAA
>NZ_JBFNXI010000103.1:0-1423 GCF_040812445.1 Lentibacillus sp. L22
CTGGGTTATTTTCGTAAAATAAGATGGAACCTTTCCAGAAATGGTTTGCTTAAACTAGAGATCCTTGAAAATCTCTATTTTTTGGACATACGACTCCCTTGGTCTTACGATGGTTTTTTAAATGTGCTTAGAGAACAGCGGTATGGCCTCACTCTAATTGTAATCTTTGAATTCGCTGTAATACTTTCCAGAAAAACGATTGATACACAAAGCTGGAGGCTAATTTAAAGTAAAGAGATCGTCCTGACTTTACCAATTTACTGGCGACTTTAATGATTCTAGTTCGTATCGTTTGGATCCGCATGTTTTTCTGTTCTTCAGGAAAACAAAGCGTACGCATCCAATTCGTAAGGTTATAAGCTAACAAACTAAGCATCATTCTAACCTCATTGCATTCAAATTTATGGCTGCTCATGCGATCCAGGTTAAACCCATTTTTGGATTCCTTGATATAATTCTCCATCGTTCCTCTTTTCTGGTAGGAATGAACAATATCTTTAGGAGAGAAGACATCAGTCAGGTTCGTTACAAAGAAAGCGTGCGTAAAAAACAATTCACCGGCCGGACGAACGGATTGGATGATCACTTTTCTTGGCTTGGACCATGATTTTGCCTGATACTCGGCTTCTTCATAATAGATTTCCGATTTTGTCACATCGGTTGGAACAGTGGAAGGGTGCAGCTCATCGGCAAGTCGCTGCAAATTAGGATTGGATTTCAAACGAATCACATAATAAACCGATTCATCCTCGCACAGTTCATATAGACCCGGGACGGCGAAGCCACTGTCACCGCGCAGAAACGGGATGGTTTCAGGAAACTGCTCATTGTAATGGTTGATAACAGGCTCGATAAAATCCACCACGCCATTGGAAGTATAGACATTGCCTGGGCGTAGTTTTGCTTTCAAAAAATCGCCGGTGATACCGTCAAAAGCAACTAAAGGATGAAATCCAATGGTTCCATAATGCGTATTGAATGTTGCATCCTCCTGATCGCCATATGTATCTGCATGAGTGGAATCCAAATCCAGAATAATCGACTTGGCATTTCTATATTGATGCACCTTGTCTAAAAGTTCCTGGTTTGCCTGGTTTAATTGTTCCATCGATTCATCATCAAATCGTGGGAAAAGCCGGGATAAACTTGGCTGGGAAGCTAAAGCATCTGTTCCTACAACCTGCGTAAAGACAGGATCATTCGTTAATTGATCAGCTGCGTCATCTTCGGCATATCCAGCAATGATTTGATACATCTTTTGGCGAAGTAACTGTTCATTGGAGTGAACATAGTAACGTCGATCATCTTTAAGCTTTAAATGCTTTGTCAGCGTTGAGAAGAAGCCAATCTTTTCATCGAACTCTCGGAATAAGAGTTCACCTGTATCGGATGAAAGTGCACCACCATCGTTAGATAATTTGAT
>NZ_JBFNXI010000104.1:0-1397 GCF_040812445.1 Lentibacillus sp. L22
GGCTCTTCACCAAAATCAATGGTTGACACACTAGGTGCAACTATGCTAATTCACGGTTGCACTCAACTAGAATACGTTCCTTATAAATAGACTGATTACGTGTAAAATAAAGTCTCCGTTGAAGAGCTTTAATTCGGTTATTCCGTCCTTCCACAGCTGCATTTGTATAGCGAAGACGATGATAGTTGATGATTTCTTCTTTCCAGTTCGACATCGTCTTCAAACATTCATCCACCACATCGATTCCAATAGACTTTCCTTCGTTGTACCAGCGTTCAAACCAGATTTTCGCTATCCTCACATCTGGAGCACAATCGTACCATGTGATAAAATTTTCCTTCCATTCATAAGTGGCTGCTAATCTAACGTCATAACTAAGGATTTCCTGAACAGTGGTGCGTTCTTCTTCCGTCAGGTCTTCTGCTCGCTTGTTAAGAAGGCGGGCTTTTGACTTTATTTTCTTTTTGGCTTGAGAAGATAAATCTTTTTGAACCATTCGACGTACATCCTGAAGAGCCTCTGTCACATAGCGATTCACATGAAATCTGTCGGCAATTCGAATGGCTTTAGGGAACCATTCTTTACAAAAGGTATGATACGCTTTGGCCAAATCCATCACAATAGCAACCGGATTAAGCAGTTTGAACAAGGTGTGATTTTCGGCGTAATCCCGCAGTTCATCACCGGTGCGACCAGGAATTATATCAAGGAAACGCCCTCCTTTAAGGTCGTGAAGCCCTGTATTGTACGTGTGCCCTTTGCGAATTGCAAAGTCATCGATCCCAAGAACTAAACCTTCCCGTTCAACTGCCTCTTGATAAACCCACTCTTGTATCTCCTCACTTTTATCCTGAAGATTACTCTTGAAAATTCGCTCCATAGTAGAATAGGGAACTTGTTCTTCCATGGATGTATGAGCGACCGTCGCTCCATATGTTTGGCGCGCGAGATAGTCAGAAAACACTTTCGTATACCGTTTTTTGGGCTCAACAAAAGAATACTCCCAGGTAAAAGTTGCACCACAATCCTTACAAGCTAGACAAATGGCGGGGATACGCAAGTCAACAGATTTATCAAAAGCAGCTAGATGACGCACATCTCGTTTATAAGGAGTTCCATTTCGAATAACAGATGTTGAATGGCAATACGGACAAACCTGAGTGTGATCGACTGGTGTAAGTTCAATAATGGCATGGTCTTTTTCTATTTCTACGTTGACAATTTTTACTTCTGGTAAATCTAAGAGTTCATTGATATACTGTAAGGGCATCTGTCTAACCTCGTTTTCTTTTAGTCTGGTAACTTAAAGAATAACAGGGAGGCAGATGTTTTTCATTTATTTAGCACCATTACCATATTTACCTATCAATATCAACCATTGGTTTTGGTGTTGACCC
>NZ_JBFNXI010000105.1:0-1244 GCF_040812445.1 Lentibacillus sp. L22
TCAGAAAACAAATCCCAATTCCGAGGATACTCTATTAATTTACACAAACTTATTGACAGTACCCTAAACAGTCTACCAGTTATGCTGAAATTAGTGACTATCTAGAGTGGAACAGTCCATTTCCCAATGCGTTAATGGTGTTTGATGAGTTATGGGAATTATATCAGTCAAAGTAACATTCCACATTTCAGGTATGCCAACGTTTGTAAAAGATTGGTATACTTTTAGGCAAAATTTAAACAAACGTTTGATCAATTTTTAAATGTAACCGGACGATTGTATACGTCATATATTCCTGATTATTCGTCTCTATTTCGCAAAACTTTTCATATTGTAACAGAGGTTTGTTATAATTTGCGGTTACCCGGGAAATATTGATTTTGCATTAACCGGCAGCAGAATCATTGCGCCAGTGGTGATCGGGTATTGGTCGTCTAAAAAAGCTTTTACGAACAAAAATCGTAAAGGCTTTATTTAGTTGCAGCTGCCTACACTCTTCACACATAAATACGTACAATAATTTAGATACTATATACGAAAAGAGGGATAACAATGGCATTCCCATTTCAACAGACACCGCCTAATTTCCCGCCAAATCAAATGTCAATGTTTCGAGGTCTCCGAGGTCCGGTAAATCGTGCCCCAGGAAATATGATGTTTCCAACAAGAGCAATGCCACCTGCAGCACCGCGGGGTAATTTCATGCAAAACATCCTCGGAAGATTTATGGGATCAGGGGGAGGGGGCATGCAGCAAGCCGCATCAATACCAACGCAGGCTGCCGCAAGTGGTGGCGGTCTTACGAATACACTAAATAATGTGCAACAAGTATTAAAAGTGATGCAACAGACCGCGCCAATGGTTCAAGAGTATGGGCCAATGGTTAAAAATTTGCCCGCTATGTTCCGTATGATGAAAGCTTTTAAGGATTCAGACGGTGATGCTGCTGATAATGATGATAATGAATCAGTGGAAGGAAGCGGACAGCCAGAAGAAAAACAAACAAAGGAAACTGATGAACAAGAAAAAAGCAATAGCAAAAGCCCTAATAGATCGAAAAGTGAAAAAAACACTTCAACCAGAGATGACGGGGAAACAACAGTGTACGACAAGAAAAAGACAACTTCTAAAAGGACGACAAATGATGGCCAATCAAAACCGATGTTGTTCATTTAAAGTGTGTGTTCAAAAAGGAGGATAAAAAGGACCGAGAAGTTCTAGGCGGCGTAGCTTTGAGCACCGGA
>NZ_JBFNXI010000106.1:0-1058 GCF_040812445.1 Lentibacillus sp. L22
GGCTAAACCGACTGTCAGATAAGCATTTAAACTGTATTATAGAATTTCAGTGAATAATTCAGGATTATATGTATTATGGAAAATTTTCAGGGATTAAATGTTCTGGTCATTAATATTGGGCTATACGGGATGAATGCCGATAGCAAATTAGAAAGATGAATTATTCGTGTTAAATTGTGCCGGATATTCATCCTATGATTGAGAAGGTATTGAATGAAGAATAGACGTAATACGAAAATGTCAATTAGCTGGACAAAAATTCAGGCAGTTTGAATTTGTGGGGGAGGCTATTGGATCGTTCAATGAAACTATTGCACATACAGCTGGGATGAATTAATTGGCTCTTCGCTATCTAATGTTGAAATAGCAAATTAGTAGGGCTGTATTTATGCCGTTAATTTGGGGCACCTCATGTTGGATCTGCCACTGACCGTAATATGATCAAAGCTAAACCGGACAAGGGAATGGGTTCAGTTGCCGGCTCAACATTCTCCACCTATAACTTAAATATTTGACCTCACGTCCGATTCTGGAAAATTAACGGCATTCAACACTATATAGCGAGGAACCAATTAATTTAGATTTGTCTCGGAATCCTTTGGCATCTCTGTCTTTTAAGCTGATTTTTAAGAAGAAACTGTATACACCAATAACCTGAATTACTAATTGGAGTTTAATGCATCTTAATTCCTTACTACTACTTGAGTATAACCTGTTATCAAATAATTCATATCACTTGCAAAACTTTACATTGAATGCTTTAATTAATATAAACCGGTTCACAACTTAAAAGGGAGGTGTAACTAGTGGAAAATTATAATCAAGATCAGGAAGAAAAAAATACATTAAAGCCTGAATTATCTGTTCAACTTTCTTGTCATCATGCATTGGTTCATAACCCATTTGTTTGGGAAGATGATGAAGATGAAAAATCTGAATAACAACTAGGTTATTTCGATTTTGGATTATGGTTACCTAATTTCTTAAATAAAGACCTCAACTTTCGCAGCACAAATTAGGCAGGTACACCTTGATATAGTTAGGCAGACCTGCAGCCC
>NZ_JBFNXI010000107.1:0-1009 GCF_040812445.1 Lentibacillus sp. L22
TTCTAACCTCAACCTCTGACATCTGTTACATACTGGTTGTTTTGTTCAGTTTTCAAAGAGCAAATTTCTGATCGCCTTCGTTTTTGGCGACTTGATTAGTATAGCAACTTTAGTGATTGTTGTCAATAACTTTTTAAATTATTGAAGTTGGTGGAGCCTAGCGGGATCGAACCGCTGACCTCCTGCGTGCAAAGCAGGCGCTCTCCCAGCTGAGCTAAGGCCCCGTTTTTAAATGGTCGGGAAGACAGGATTCGAACCTGCGACCCCATGGTCCCAAACCATGTGCTCTACCAAGCTGAGCTACTTCCCGTTAAATGGCGCGCCCGAGAGGAGTCGAACCCCTAACCTCTTGATCCGTAGTCAAGCGCTCTATCCAATTGAGCTACGGGCGCATATGGTGCCGAGGGCCGGACTCGAACCGGCACGGTAGTAACCTACCGCAGGATTTTAAGTCCTGTGCGTCTGCCAATTCCGCCACCCCGGCATGGGAATTGGAGCGGAAGACGGGATTCGAACCCGCGACCCCCACCTTGGCAAGGTGGTGTTCTACCACTGAACTACTTCCGCACATAATCATGGTGCGGGTGAAGGGAGTCGAACCCCCACGTCAAAAGACACTAGATCCTAAGTCTAGCGCGTCTGCCAATTCCGCCACACCCGCGTAACTAATGGTGAGCCATGGAGGATTCGAACCTCCGACCCTCTGATTAAAAGTCAGATGCTCTACCGACTGAGCTAATGGCTCTGAATAATTAATGGTGCCGGCCAGAGGACTTGAACCCCCAACCTACTGATTACAAGTCAGTTGCTCTACCAATTGAGCTAGGCCGGCGTTATAATATTCAAAAAGAAATGGTGGAGGATGCAGGGCTCGAACCTGCGACCCCCTGCTTGTAAGGCAGGTGCTCTCCCAGCTGAGCTAATCCTCCTGGATATATGTAAGCCCGGCGGCGTCCTACTCTTGCAGGGGCAAAGCCCCAACTACCATCGGCGCTGGAGAGCTTAACTG
>NZ_JBFNXI010000108.1:0-928 GCF_040812445.1 Lentibacillus sp. L22
CTTATGCTTCTTTTTCTTCTCCTTTCGATATTGATTGTATGTAATAAGTGGCGTTCGATTTCGGTTCTCGATGATATCTTCATAATTCTGTTCACTGCCATATCCGGCATCCGCGACAACGTGTTCCGGCAGTTCGAAAAAGTTTTCTTCAATCGAGTCGAGAAAAGGAATTAAGGTGCGTGTATCCGTCGGGTTTGGGAAAACATCGTAAGCGAGCGCGTATTGACCTTCCGTTGCAATCTGGACATTGTAACCAGCTTTCAATTGACCGTTCTTCATGTAGTCATCCTTCATGCGCATAAACGTCGCATCTGGGTCCGTTTTTGAGTAACTATTGCGATCACCAAAAATCTCCATATCGTTTTGATACTTTTGTTTGCGAGTGATGAAATCCATAAATTGCTTCCGGGATTGTTTTGGTAATTTGCGTTCGGAACGGAGCTTTTTCCGTTCACTACCAACTTCAGATGCTTCAATTTCTTTATTATATTCCTCGATTTTCTCGTCTAATTTTTCGACTACTTCTTCCATTTCTTTGACGGAAAGTTCCTCTTCATTTTCTCGCTCTATTGCTGGGATGATCTCCTTCTCTAACAGCTCATCATACAGTTGATTAGACTTTTCAATCAGCTTATCACTATATCTTTCAACGGATTTCCGCCACACAAAGGTGAACTTATTGGCGTTCGCTTCAATTTTTGTACCATCAATAAAAATGGCTTCCTCTTCAATCAATTCCTTTTCCACAAGCTGATTCCGGAACTGGACAAAGCATTCACGTAGTATGTTTTCGATGAGTGGATGAGAACGGAAACGATTGATGGTGCGATAGCTGGGTTCGTGTCCTTGAGCCAACCACATCATGCGGATACTATCCTGTAATAAAGCTTCTATTTTACGACCAGAAAACACGGATTGCGTATACCCA
>NZ_JBFNXI010000109.1:0-836 GCF_040812445.1 Lentibacillus sp. L22
AAACGGTCCCTTGATACCAAACACGGTCATATTGATGATCTCGCAGTACCTCGTGATCGCCATGGTGACTTTCAGACGGAATTATTTGATCCTTACCAACGCCGTGATCAGTGGGTAGGTGAAACAGTGACGCGCATGTATCAGAAAGGCGTTAGTACGCGTGAAATTGGGGAAATGATTGAACATATGCTAGGATCTTCCTACTCCGCCACAACCGTCAGTAACATCACGGAAGCGACAGTTGAAAATATTGAGGCCTGGCAGCAACGCCCATTGAATAAACGCTACTCAGTCCTCTATTTGGACGGAACCTATTTAAAGTTGCGCCGGGATGACGTTGCCAATGAGGTCGTCTACATCGTCATTGGAGTTAATGAGAATGGCTACCGCGAAATTCTCGGATTTTATGTAGGCGGTCAGGAAAGTTCCTTGGGCTGGAAAGAGATTTTGATAGATCTTTACGAGCGCGGGGCTGAAGAAGTGTTGCTTGGTGTGTTTGACGGTCTTCCCGGGTTGGAAACAGCTATGAAAGAGGTGTACCCAAAAGCCGATGTCCAGCGATGCGTTGTTCATAAAATCCGCAATGCGTTAAATGCCGTGCGTAAAAAGGATCAGACAGCCATAGCAGAAGACTTAAAACCTATTTATCAGGCAAGTACCAAAGAAGAAGCCAGAAAGCAATTTAACGCATTTAAGCAGGTTTGGCAATCGAAGCATCCTAAAGTCGTGAAATCATGGGAAGAAGATCTAGAAGTGCTTCTGACTTTCCTGGATTACCCATCGTCTATCCAGCGCGTGATATACACGTCGAACATCATCGAGCGGACGATGAAGGA
>NZ_JBFNXI010000110.1:0-828 GCF_040812445.1 Lentibacillus sp. L22
TTGATTTATCACACGCTACGTCGCGGCTTAGTTAAATTAACTTTTTACTCCGCGAAAGTTGAGTAAAGACGAGGCCTCGTCAAATATACAAGGTGATAATATTGGAAAAGTATACAGAGGTTTACCACTGTTATGATGCTTATGGAAATATATTAACATTTGATGCTACAGGAAATGTTGTCGAAAAGACACAAATTGTTGATCATAAATCAGAATCATTTTCAGATGACGGAAATATACAGTCATTATTGTTCAAGGACACACTAGAGTCCCGGCTAAGTAAAAGTGTAATTAAGCAGGATAGAAATTACTATTTTTATTCGGAAATTTCAAATATACATAGTGATATTAGGAATACCATTCCTATTTATATTGGGAATTATTTTTTGATAATTGGACCACAAGTATTCTCGGAAAATAGTGCTTGTATAAACTGTATGTATCAACGTATTTCCGGTACAGATTTATACAGCAAAGTCCTAAAGGAGCACTCACACTTTAACTCGACACTTATTAATTTTATGGTGAAATTTATAAAAAGCAATAAGGAAATTGAAGAAAATAGAATTGAAATAATTGATATATTAGATAACAGGCAAAACTCATACATCCTTAAAGTTCCTGGTTGCAAGAATGAGGTGCATATTAATGAAAAATAAGACTTTAATCATTAATGGCTCCCCAAGAAAGAATAATAATTCAAGCTTGGTAGTTCGGGAAATAGAAGAGTTTTTAAAAAATCTCAATAAAAATTATTTGGTTTTACTCAACTTTCGCAGCCCAAACTAGGCAGGTATACCTTGATATAGTTAGGTAATCCCGCAAACC
>NZ_JBFNXI010000111.1:0-811 GCF_040812445.1 Lentibacillus sp. L22
TGTGAACGGAGACAGTATAAGGCTTTCGAGAAATTCCGCTTCCTCGACGTGAAACAAGTTCACGCCTTGCGGCGAGCGTTGCGAATTGAATTTATGAGGTTTACCAAGCTCCAGATGTAACAAAGCCCCGTGACAGCATCACAGGGCTCTGGTACTCTAAATCTTGTGCATTCGTTGCTCAGATTAGACGTCGCAATCCAATCTTAGCAACGTGAGAGGCGCTTGTCACGTTCTCATTAAATACCAGCCAACGACATTAACCCAAATGCACCACTTGATTGACTCGGACTTAGCCCGGTCTCCGAAAGGATAAACAGGCAAATTGTGGTAGTAAAACGTACCGGAAAACGAAATTCCGGCTCTACCTCCGAATCACGCTGCGGTATCGAAAGATTACAGTGCGTACCTGATAAGAGCACCAATCAACGGACTAGGGATTTCTTGGATTGCGAAGTGTCGAAAGAAGCCCAACCTAACCAAACTTAGCCAGATTAACGAGCTAAGAGACCATGACCCAATAACTGATCATGGAGAAAAGCAAAGACAAGATGAAGATGTCGCTTCGCTCCGTTTTGATTAGTACCACATTGGGGCATTAGGCGTTTTTTACCTAGATTTTATCGGTGAACAATAACACCTAAACTCTCAACAAGCTGAAGCGCCTGCTCTCCATCCAACTTCACTCCATCTAAATTAATTCGCCTTGCATCAAGCTCGCCAAGCGCCCCACCCGTTAAATCACAACCAGTAAAATCAGCCAAAGACCAATCAAACGATGAAAACTCCCCACAAGAAAGATCGGAGCCACGAC
>NZ_JBFNXI010000112.1:0-776 GCF_040812445.1 Lentibacillus sp. L22
ATGAGTGGTGGAGTAGTGGAAAAGAAGCTGTAAGTGATTTTTTTGAGAATCCAGGTGAGTCGATTGCAAGCGGTCTTGATGCCATCAATCCGTTTAGTTAATTATGGAGCGGTATGGAAGGGGATTTTTGAATGAAATGCACCGTACGACGCACAACCAAAAATTTAAGATATCGAATACTGACGATTAGAGGAGAGAACTATATCTTGGATATGGGTGGAGCATCCCTATGGAAGATGTTATTTCCTTTTTTCTACTGGCTGCTTCCCAATCGCGTGTATAAAGTGGAGGATCCAGAAATTGCAGAAGAATTAACAGCTCCTACTGTAAAGGAAAAGGTGGGTTCTTCTCAATTTTTATGGGCGATCTTAGCCTCTATTGCTGCCAGCAGTTTAAGCCCTATAGCGAATTATTTTGACGTTGATATTCCGATTTATGTAAATGCAATTATTGTGATATTTATTGTTATTCTTATGATATTACTGATCCTTTCTCTAAGCCGAATGTTTAAAAAAAGGATGTATCAAATAATCGATCTAAGTCAATTGTCTAAAGGCCAGTTATGGATCATGCCTGCTCAGTTTAAGTTTGTCTTTTTAGCTACATTTATGTATTTCTTTTGTTTTGGATTGGGGGTAATGGGAGCTGCAGCATATATTGAATATGGTAATTGGCTTATATTGCTCTTCTCAACGATTCTTATATTTGTTGGGACAGTCTTACCCGGACTCGGAACGATAATTGAAGGCGATACAAGGGTCAAATTCCTGGGCGGT
>NZ_JBFNXI010000113.1:0-746 GCF_040812445.1 Lentibacillus sp. L22
CATGTGTTCGACCGTGGCTATTTCAACTTTGAAAAGTTTGAAGCCTACTCGAAAGCTGGTATTCGTTTTGTGACACGAATTAAATCAAATACTGTTGTGCATGTCATCGAGGAAATGCCGGTTGACGATACTTCTCCAATCACTCGACATGCGATTATAAAGATTGGAAACATGAAGCATGAACTGCAATTAGTAGAGACCCGAGATAGTGAAGGGAATCAAATTAGAATCGTGTGTAATGATGCAAAGGTGAGTGCACAGGAAATAAGCGACCTTTACCGAAATCGTTGGCAAATTGAATTATTTTTCAAATGGGTAAAGCAACACCTTGTAATCAAAAAGTTGTATGGAAAAAGTGAAAATGCCGTATACAATCAGCTCTATCTAGCGATGATCACGTACTGTTTAACACTGCTTATGAAGAACAGAATAAGCTATAAAGGCACACTACTAGAGATGCTTCACTGGATTCGTGATTGCTGGGATAAATCAATGACGAATTTTATTTCCGAAGTGTTTAAACCACCTGAAGGCACATCTAGAGGACGACGGCGGCAAGAACACGAACGAATCTTTGAAGAAACCCTAGCACAATATGAATTAGGAGAGATTTTTCATTTAGATAACTTGGTTTATGATCCACTCATTTAAATAGTATATAAAATTCAAAAAATGGATGAAGGGCTACCTTTAAACCCTCGTTGTTCTTTTTTAATTTTATAGAAGGAATATATGACAGAATATTC
>NZ_JBFNXI010000114.1:0-658 GCF_040812445.1 Lentibacillus sp. L22
GCAGTTAAGCTCTCCAGCGCCGATGGTAGTTGGGGCTTTGCCCCTGCAAGAGTAGGACGCCGCTAGGCAATATAAAAAACCACCAAGTTTTATATCTTGGTGGTTTTTTATATTTGCTGAAATCCGTTAAATGCTAATTGGTAACTTAAGTTTCGCGCCGCACTCCTTTGTCTATTTAAACCTAACCGAAATTAAGCCTAAAATTAATCAAAGACCTCTTCTCTGTTACCAAGAAGAATGTTTATTTCAACCCTCGGATTTACTTCCCGAGGCCAGCAGATGGGGTCAAACCACAAGCAATCTTTGCCTGTTTAAAATCCCACCACACTGTATACATAGGGGATTCCACACCTATGTAGCCTGCGCGAGGCAATCGCTTTTTGGCTTTCTTTCCGATATTAACTGCACTGTTGATATCTCTCGAAAGCGTTGTACCGCAGTTTACACATGTAAAGCTGCGAATAGATGGATCCTTTTTCTCCTGATGACCACAGACACAACAGGTTTTGGTTGTATCCCGTTCATCAATCTTTTGATAATGCTTGCCACTTTTCGCTTGCACCCAGTTTAATATACGGCGAAACTGTCCAACTGGTGTTTGATTTAACATGGCCCTTCTCATCGTCCCGTACTTTGCCACATCGGGAGTCGGAGTATA
>NZ_JBFNXI010000115.1:0-625 GCF_040812445.1 Lentibacillus sp. L22
ATTTATTTAGCACCATTACCATATTTACCTATCAATATCAACCATTGGTTTTGGTGTTGACCCTTAATTTTGAACATAAATTTGTCGAGAATTGAGAGGGGTATTAGCCTGTCCTCGGAATTGGGTTATGCTTCCGTCGGGACAGGTAATGATTCAAAAACAGCCATCAATAATAAATAGCCAATGGTGAGTTCTAGATTTCCTCTTTTTCTCTATATTGATTTAAAGAAAAACTTTGGAAAGGAATCAGAATTTCGACTTTTGTCCCATTTGCTGATTTGAATCTTATTTCTCCTTGAAATTCACTTGTTACAATTCCATGTAGTATCGATAGCCCTAAACTCTTTACTTTTGTAGGATCAAAATCATCTGGCAAACCATGTCCATTGTCACGTACGGAAATAAATATATGCTCATAATAGTTTTTACATTGTATATGGATCGTTCCAGTATCCATATTCGTAAAAGCATGTTTAAAACAATTAATGATTAATTCATTAATGACTAATGCGATAGAAGTTGCCTTATTATAAGCAATAAAAATATCATCTAAATCTAAATGGGTACTGTCAATAAGTTTGTGTAAATTAATAGAGTATCCTCGGAATTGGGATTTGTTTTCTGA
>NZ_JBFNXI010000116.1:0-619 GCF_040812445.1 Lentibacillus sp. L22
GAATTTCCAAAAGTACTTTACCAGATAAAGGTTAGATGTCATTTTTACTCTGCGAAAGTTGAGTTAATGAGAATGACAGGGAATTCGGATTACTATTTGTGCGAAGAAAAAGTGTGAAAACAATCATATGTATACCAGTACTGATTCGCTCCCAGGTAACCGGAATAATTCAAGTTTATTATGAAGATTTCTATGTTTATTCGAGCGATGAATCAAGGTACCTAGCTGCTTTAGCACGTCATGCTGCAATGGCTATAGAAGATACGAGATTAATGGGGAGATCAGCCTTATTACAAGAAAGCCATCATCGCATTAAAAACAATCTTCAATCCATTGTAGGGATTATCTCGTTACAGCGCAATTTTGTTCAGCAAAATGCAACACAATCAGTCAATGACATACTAGATAATATTATTTCTAGAATTAAAAGTATTTCCGCAGTACACGACCTTTTGTCAAAGGATAAGTTAGGTCGAAGTATCATTAACGTAAAAGAAATAATTGAGGAAATCATTAGTTATTCTAATTATAATTCGAACTTTGCGATTCATTTAGAGATGACGTAAAATAGTTTGTGTAAAATATTTGAGACGAAAAAAAGAGGTAGGGTATCCTCAAA
>NZ_JBFNXI010000117.1:0-598 GCF_040812445.1 Lentibacillus sp. L22
GCTAAATAACAGCGTCTTCATTTGTTCTCGACGTTTTAATTGCGCCTTTTCCAAAGCATGATTGAGTCTCTTCCAACGTTTGCTTGGCTCAAAATACGTAACATTTGGGGTGCATACCAGCTTATTAAACTTTTCACATTTGTCCCGTTTTGATTTGATTTCATCGATTCGTTTATCCCAATACTTCAACAGTGCATTCATCGATTTCAATTCATATGATTTTCCATCACTGCCTAATCCTACCGCCAAATTCTTATGGTTGGGATCAAATACAATAAACGATTGTTCCTCTATTTTGGTGATTTCCTTGGCATCTTCTATTGTAAAAATGGCATAATACGAATCCAGATCCTTTGTGATGCGAAGGGTTTTGATTCTCTCCGTTTCGCTTAGTTCTACCGCTTCCACAAGTCCAACTTTGATTTTGATGGTCTTCTTAGCCTTTTTATCTTTTTTCTTTAATTCCTTGTATTCTTCATCTGTTAACTTGCCAAAACTTAAGGAAAGCAGATTGGTATCCAATAATTTAAAGCCTTTTTTTGGTTCATCATAATATAGCGAAAACCACTTCTTTTTCCATGAACGATATTTTGGTTTC
>NZ_JBFNXI010000118.1:0-598 GCF_040812445.1 Lentibacillus sp. L22
GCTAAATAACAGCGTCTTCATTTGTTCTCGACGTTTTAATTGCGCCTTTTCCAAAGCATGATTGAGTCTCTTCCAACGTTTGCTTGGCTCAAAATACGTAACATTTGGGGTGCATACCAGCTTATTAAACTTTTCACATTTGTCCCGTTTTGATTTGATTTCATCGATTCGTTTATCCCAATACTTCAACAGTGCATTCATTGATTTCAATTCATATGATTTTCCATCACTGCCTAATCCTATTGCCAAATTCTTATGGTTGGGATCAAATACAATAAACGATTGTTCCTCCACCTTGGTGATTTCCTTGGCATCTTCTATTGTAAAAATGGCATAATACGAATCCAGATCCTTTGTGATGCGAAGGGTTTTGATTCTCTCCGTTTCGCTTAGTTCTACCGCTTCCACAAGTCCAACTTTGATTTTGATGGTCTTCTTAGCCTTTTTATCTTTTTTCTTTAATTCCTTGTATTCTTCATCTGTTAACTTGCCAAAACTTAAGGAAAGCAGATTGGTATCCAATAATTTAAAACCTTTTTTTGGTTCATCATAATATAGCGAAAACCACTTCTTTTTCCATGAACGATATTTTGGTTTC
>NZ_JBFNXI010000119.1:0-520 GCF_040812445.1 Lentibacillus sp. L22
CTTCCCAATTATATTTTCAAAGTTGAGGATCAGGCTGTTATAGAACGATTAAAGACCGAAAAAATGAAAAAACGGGGGGATCTTATCTGGTTTTCGCCACTGGGGTTTCCTATACGGGTGGGATGTTCTTAGCCCCTTTAATGGATTACTTTAACGTTCCCATGTCGCCATTAATCAATATAGCGTTGCTGGTGCTTGCTATAGTATTGGTGGGTTTATTATCTTTTTCCATCAGTCGAAACCGCAAAAAGAAAATGTATGATGTTCTTAAATTTGAAACATTGCCCAGGGGAAAACTGTGGATTCGCCCAGGTTCAGTGAGACATTTTTTAAACGTATTATTGAGTTATCTTGTGATTTTAGGATTGAGTGTATTTTTTTTCCTAGGATATGTTGAATCTCGAAATTTTATGGTGCTAATCGTTGCGTCAGGAGTATTATTTGGTATATTTCTACTCAATCACAAAACATTTAAAGAAGGAAATATTACCGTGAAATTAAAGGATAGAAGAATATAAAA